>JBGTCS010000120.1:0-26231 GCA_041748715.1 Pyrinomonadaceae bacterium
GAACCATCGGACGTGATTTGAATAATTTTGAGTTGCGGTCATGTATTGATTGCCTCCTTTTTTTACAGTTTTGTCCTGGATAAAGCCTCTGGCGGCTTCCCGGTAAAATCCTCGCCGGGATTTACGAAAAGATTTTGTTCGAACCGATACTGCTTATCATAAAGTTGCCTGTACCGGCCGTCCATCGCGATCAACTCTTCGTGAGTGCCGCGTTCGAGAATCTCGCCGCCTTCGACGACTAGGATCTGATCGGCGCTGCGGATTGTCGAGAGCCGGTGGGCGATGACAAAAGTCGTTCTTCCCTGCCGCAGACGGTTTAGGCCTTCCTGAATCAATGCCTCAGATTCGCTGTCGAGGCTCGATGTCGCCTCATCCAGAATTAAGATTCGCGGGTTTGCCAACAGAGCCCGGGCGATCGCGATGCGTTGACGCTGGCCGCCGGAGAGTTTTACACCACGTTCACCGACCACGGTGTCATAACCGTCCGGAAACTTTTCGATAAATTCATCGGCGTTAGCGATACGGCAAATTTCCTTGATCTTGTCCAAGTTCGCCTCGGGATTTGAAAATCGGATATTGTCGAAGATAGTTCCGTCAAAAAGAAAATTGTCCTGCAGCACAACGCCGAGCTGCCGCCGGTAATCGCGTAGCTTTACGCTTTGCAGCGGTTTGCCGTCGATCTTTATCACCCCCGGAGAGCGGACACTCCTGTCCGCGTGGCCGCGATTTTCAGCGGCCCCCTCGTCATCAACTATAGGTGCCGGAGCCGAAGCGGTATCAGGGCGGACAGGAGTGTCCGCGCTCCCGGTGGGTTGAATAAAATTAAGCACCAGACTCAAAATCGTCGATTTTCCTGAGCCCGACGACCCGACCAGAGCGGTCGTTTTTCCGGCTTCAGAGTGAAAGCTGACATCTTTAAGGACGGGAACGCCCTCATCATATTCGAAAAACACATTTTCAAAGTCAATCGTCCCCTTAACATCCGGCAGAGCTTCTTTTCCGGCGTCGGCTTCGTCCTCTGTCGTCATCGACATAACTTCGCGGATGCGGTCGAGACCGGCGAGAGCTTCCGTTATCTGGGTGCCGATAGAAGTTAATTCGATAACCGGCATCGCCAACAGAAAGGTAAATGAGACATAAAGCAGAAAATCGCCAAGCGTCATCGTTCCGTCCTGAACGGCATTGCCGCCAATAACGATCATGACAACCGCTATCGCGCCGATAACGACCGACGAAAATGACGATATCGCGGAAACGCCCGTCACGGATTTTGCGATATTGCGAAACAGCTTGTGAGCGCCGCGTGTGAATGAGAGAGCTTCGCGCTTTTCGGCCGTGTAGGCTTTTACGATGCGAATCCCGCCGAGCGATTCGCCGAGACGTCCGGTAACCTCAGCATTGATCACGTTACGCTCGCGAAAGATCGGCCGCAAAACCTTAAATGCGTACATCAACACCGATCCAAAAATGATAAGAACCACGAGCGTCGCGGTGGTCAACTGCCAATTGACATAAAACAGGACGACGATCGCTATGGTTGCCGTTACCAGGCTGCCCAAGATCTGGCCCAGGCCGGTACCGACAAGATTTCTGATTCCCTCGGCGTCGTTCATGATTCGCGAGATCAATTGGCCGCTCTGCACCGAGTCAAAATACGAGATCGGCAGACGCTCGATATGCCGTTGAACCCGCATTCGCATGTTTGTAATCGCAAGCTGTGCGGCAACACCGAGGATCTGCGAAAGGGCGAATCCGGTCACGCCCTGGATCAGCGTTGAAACACCGATCGCAAGTGCTATCCATTTGAGCACTTCGTATCGCTGGCCGACAAAAACTTCGTCGCCGATATATTTCATCGATGCCGGCAAAACCATACCGGAGAGACGCGAGACGAGCATCAGGACGCTGCCGAGCGCGAGACGCCAACGGGCGTTCCAGATGATCTTTCTCGCCTCGGCCCAGGCGCTCGAATAGTTGACCTTCTTTTTCTTTTTCTCGTCAGACATGTAGTTTCAATTTGCGGTCACACCCGATCAATGTCAAGGCACCCATACGAGGGATCAACTTAAAACTTATGTTAAAATTAGCTATGCTCGATGACGAAAAGAGAAAGATTAAACAATGGATCGATAACTGGAAAGAAATAGACATTGTTCAAGACAAATTACGTCGCGAAAAGATTCGCAAATCCGTAACGGCCGAATCGATTTCGGCTTTCGATTCAGCATTTCGTTCAGCTCTTTGGAGATCAAAAAAACGATCAACATCGGGTTTCGTTGAATTTCATAAGATACTCGCGAAATCGATATGAAAGACCTCGTTTTGGCCGCCAAAACACTCCAGACGTTTTGCGAAGACCGGGGGTGGCAGTTCTGCATTATAGGGGGCGTTGCGTTACAGGTTTGGGGTGAAAACCGTCTTACTCTTGACGTGGACCTGACTCTTTTTGCAGGGTTTGGCGACGAAGAAAACTATATCGATCAGCTTATCGAAGAATTCCCCTCGAGGATTTCTGATGCGCGGGAGTTTGCTCTCCTACGGCGGGTGATTCTACTGGAATCGCCAGGGGGAATCGGGTTTGATATTTCACTCGGGGCCTTTGATTTCGAAGCATTGATGGTCGAGCGGAGTGTTTATGTCGAATTTCTGCCCGGGTTGACGCTTAAAGTCTGTACGGCAGAGGATCTTATTGTTTCGAAAGCGTTTGCAGCGAGACCTAAGGATTGGATAGATATCGAATCAATTTTAATAAAGCAATCCGAGCTAGACTGGGACTATATTCTGAGACAACTCACGCCGCTCGCTGAGTTAAAAGAGGCTCCCGAAATTCTTGAAAACTTAAGTAGTGTTCGTCAGAGTTGTTCGGGTGAAAATTAATCAAATCGTTCTAAAAGCAAAATCGTATTTAGAGCAAATTTTTAGTTAAATGAAACAGACATACATAAACCACTTAAAAGATCTCATCGGCACAGAAGTTACGCTAAAAGGCTGGCTTTATAATTCGCGCTCGAGCGGCAAGCTCGTGTTTTTACAGCTTCGGGACGGTACTGGCATTGTTCAGTGTGTAGTTTTTAGGCCGAATAGCGAAGACCTTTATGAATCCGCGAATTCGCTGGGGCAGGAAAGCTCGATCATCGTTACCGGAACCGTCAAAGAAGACACTCGATCGTCACTCGGCGTCGAACTCGACGTAACGGGACTCGAGGTCATCCAAAACGCCAAGGATTACCCGATCACGCCAAAAGAACACGGGACCGAATTTCTGATGGACAACCGCCATCTGTGGATCCGTTCGAAAAAGCAGCACGCGGTTTTGAAGATCCGTCATACGGTCATCAAGGCTGTTCGTGATTTCTTTGACGAACGAGACTTTACGCTGGCGGATACTCCGATCTTTACGCCTGCGGCCTGCGAAGGCACGACGACATTGTTCGAGGTCGATTATTTTGGCGACGACAAAGCGTATCTGACGCAGTCGGGCCAGCTTTATAACGAAGCGACCGCTGCTGCGTTCGGCAAATCTTACGCCTTTGGTCCGACATTTCGTGCCGAAAAATCAAAGACCCGCCGGCATCTGACCGAGTTTTGGATGGTCGAACCTGAGGTCGCTTACGCAGGTTACGAGGACATGATGGATCTCGGCGAAGCGATGATAATAAAGGACGTCGAACGCGTTCTCAATGACCGACAGGAATAGCTAAAGACGCTCGAACGCGACACCACCATTCTCGAGGCGATCAATTCCCCGTTCCCGCGTCTGCATTATGATGATGCCGTCAAAATGCTGCAGAATCGGAGCGCGGACACTCCTATCCGCCCGAATAATTCTTATGAAGACAAACCAGACGGAAAAACCGCAGAGGCGGACAAGAGTGTCCGCCCTCCGTTCGAGTGGGGCGGCGATTTTGGAGCGCCGGATGAAACTTTTCTTTCCAATCAGTTCGGCAAACCGGTTTTTGTTCATCATTTCCCTGCCGCGATCAAGGGATTTTATTTCGAGGTCGACCCTGAACGTCCCGAATGTGCCCTCGGCATCGACCTGCTTGCTCCCGAAGGCTACGGCGAGATCATCGGCGGTGGCGAGCGTGCCTCAAATCTCGATTACCTAATCGAGCAACTCAAAAACCACGGCCTCGATCAGGCGACGTTTGAATGGTACCTAGATCTCCGCCGCTACGGCAGCGTCCCGCACGCCGGCTTCGGAATGGGCATCGAACGCTGCACCGCCTGGATGGCCGGCATCGAACACGTAAGAGAGACTATTCCGTTTCCGAGGATGTTGAATAGATTGAGACCTTAGTTTTATTGAGATATTTCGTTTTATTCGGTTAAAATGCCAATGAGGAAATAATTATGTCGCAAGTAGTAGATGCAACAATAGATTCTGTCGGAAACGTTACTCTGAGCAAGAAAATCAGGCTAAATGGCCTGCACAACGCACGTGTTACGATTCTCGATGAAGTAAAACGTGAGACAACCAACGATCAGGAATGGTCTTTGTTTGGGTCGGTCGAGATAATTGATGACGATCTCGAATCCGCGAGTCGGGAAATTTCAGAAATGCTGAACCGTTCCATAGAACGATCTGGCCAAGAGGTCAATCCGCCCGAATAAATCGATGTTCGTTACCGATACACATCCTTTGATCTGGTCATCCAATCGTAAATTCTCGCTGCTCTCAAAAAAGGTTCTCAAAGCATTTGAAAGGGCAAACGAGGGAGAGATTGTAATTTATATTCCTTCTATTGTTTTTTGGGAGGCAGCTATTTTGGAAAAGATAGGCAAGATCAAACTCCTCGGCGGGTTTGAGTATTGGGCAAAAAATTTACTAGGTAAGAGTGGATTTTTACCAGCCGAACTCGAACCAACGATTATCTCTCGCTCGGTCGGATACAACTTCAACGACGATCTTTTTGACAAGGCAATCGTCGCTACCGCTGCCGAACTCGATCTACCGCTCATCACAAAAGATGTCGATATCACTGAATCACATTTGGTCGAAATATATTGGTGAAAATGTGCGGCATCGAACACGTCCGCGAAACCATTCCGTTTCCGAGGATGCTTTATTGGTTGAGGCCTTAATATGATTTTGACCGATGAGGAAATCGAAGAGATTGTACAGGATGAGGATTTCGATATCTCCGCAGTCTACGTTTTAGGCAATGGGAAGTTTGATCTTAACAACCCTGAAACGAGCGAAAAGATCGATCGAGCTTTCAAAGTAGCGATGAAGGAAGCTCGGCGTAAACACAAAGAAGCTCGAGTTCCGATGGTAGTTTCGCGGGGTGGAAAGTTTGTTTATATTCAACCTGACGAGATCGAAGTTTAAGACAAGTCTTTGAGGTCTCCTTAAAATATGAAACGAGCAATTCAACACACTGCAACTGCCGCAGTTCTCGCACTCGGAGCAGAATTATCTAGACGAGGTTACGACGTCACATTCACTATGGGTAACACCGCCAAGATCGATATGATGGGTGCCGTTCCTGATGGTGAAACATTCAAAATACAAGTAAAGGGAATCTCGAACAGAGCTGGCTTTTTTGTAGGCGAAAAGTTCTTTGAAGGAGATTCTCAGCATGATCTTTTTCTGGTTGTTGTCTATGTGCCAAAGTATGTGCCAATGAGAAATACGCAAGAACCAATCGAGTTCTATATTCTCAAACATGCAGAGGCTCAAGACGAGTTTAAGAAGTTGCCACAAAAACGGAGAGATGGACAAGATTTTAAGCCTGGCACCTCTGGACTCGCTTGGAGTTCGATATCGAATTACAAGGACGCATGGAAGGCCTTTCCAAATATAAACTCTGAAAGCTCAGGCACTTGCGAAACCCAATAATGTCAACATACACCGCAAAGATCACATGGAAAAGCGACTCGCCCAACACCTTTACAAAGAACCGCTACACTCGCGGGCATACGTGGGAGTTTGACGGCGGGGTAACGGTTCCAGCGTCGAGTTCGTCTCACGCGGTGCGGGTGCCGTTTTCGGTTGAGGCGGCGGTTGATCCTGAGGAGGCTTTGGTTGCGGCGGCTTCGTCGTGTCATATGCTTTCGTTTTTGTGGGTCGCGGCGAAGGCGGGTTTTAATGTTGAGTCTTACGAAGACAATGCCGTCGGCGAGATGGCCACGACGCCCGACGGTAAGCAATGGATATCGACGATCACTCTCGATCCGCAAATCGCGTGGACGGGCGACAAAGTTCCGACCGCCGACGAGCTTGCCGCAATGCATCACGAGGCTCACGAAATTTGTTATATCGCGAACTCTATAAAGTCTGAGATCGTGATCAAGTAGCTCTTCTCTGCGACTTTGCGGGAGATGATTTTGCCCCCATAGACGCGGAGACGCAGAGTTATGGAAAGGATTGCTAAATGACTATGCTTGACGAATGGACTTATCACCGGGCAAAGAAATACGACAAGCACAGGATGCGGTGGCATTTTGTGACTCGGTATTTTGAGGTGGCGAAGGGCGCGGACGAGCCGCGTGAATTGTATTTCAGAAACGACGAAGAGACCGAGTTTGGCATGATCCGAATTGAGCGGATGAAAGATTTTCCGTATCGCGATTGGGATTTTCTGATGACCAAGATCCTCAATAACCTCCACTTTCGCCGATCATTGCTAGTTGAAGAGACGCGGTCGATCTGGAAAAAGAGCTGGAAATAGCCGTGGTTCCGCCTGGTACGGCCCGAGGCAAATTTGCAAAGCCAATTTAAATCAAATGAAGGTCATTCAGTGTGACAACCTCGACCAAGCGATAGACGAATATAAATCGCTCGGCTATCGGCTCGATATGATCAAGCCGGCGGACGAGCCACGTGAGGCGTTGTTATCAATGGATGGAGAGATGCTGCGGTTGAAGGCTGAACCGTCTGCGTTAGCGGGTGGGTTCCCGGCTTTAGATGTGGGAAAGAACCCGCCCGCTAACGCAGACGGTTCAGCCTTTGTTGCCGACGATAAGAACCCGCCCGCTTACGCAGACGGTTCTGCCTTTGATAATAACCCGCTCGCTTACGCAGACGGTACTGACATTGATGAGACGTGGATAGTTGGCCGGGCCGGAATGGAATATCGCGATCTGATTCCGGGCAGGATAGACGGCAAAGTGATCGTGTCGCATATTCGCCTCAAAGAAGGTGGCGAGGTTCCCGATTATGTTCATTATCACAAGATCGAATTCCAGATGATCTACTGCAAACGCGGGCGGATCAAGGTCGTTTATGAGGATCAGGGACCGCCGTTCTGGCTTGAAACGGGCGATTGCGTACTCCAGCCGCCAGAGATCCGCCATCGTGTTCTCGAATGCACCGCCGGCGCCGAAGTGATCGAGGTCTCGATGCCGGCAGAGCATGAGACTTGGGTCGAGCATAATATTGAATTGCCGACCGACGAGATTAATCCTGACCGGGATTTTGGCGGACAGCGATTTGTGCGACATATCGCTAAAAGTGCAGATCGGGCGATAGATGAAATCGGCAACGCGAGCGAACGCGATACAGGAATCTCGGCGGCAACAAACGATCTGGCGTCTGTTTATATAACCAATGGGGCTAATTTGGGGGAAATATCAAACGCAGCGGACGACGAAAATATGTTCCGATTCTCTTTTGATCTCGGAAACGATGAGTATTTGAACGTGTCTATTATGAAATGACGTTTGATCTCTATACGGTTTTAAGAACCCAGTCGCTACCACTCCCGGTTCTGACAATTATTGGCGTTTTGCGGTTTCAGTTCCAAAAGTAACGACCTTTTGACCGCCCCAATTGCCTTCGAGATTCCCATTTGACTGGATATCGTAGAGAGCAAAGCTGCATTGTTTGCCGCCAAAGCTCGCAGCGGCGACGCTTCCCTTCCAGGTGCCAAAACCAAACAAGGTTTTATCTGTTTTCCATTCCAGATCGTAACCGGCACCGTCTTTTTTAATATTAAGCGTGCCGGTATAATCCAAACCCCCGGCGGTTTTTCCCGCAACCGAGTATTTTCCGACAAATCCGGTTCCCTCGGTTCGGGTGGCTTTTTCCGTTCCAAAGTTTTCTTCGTCCCATCTGGCGATCCGCCCGTCGAGCGTGCCGTCGCTGGCGATATTATAGAGCACGACGCCGCAACCTTTACCTGCGCCGGTGCCAGCAAAACTCGCGGCCGTGGCATTCCCCATCTGAACCCCCGTACCGACTCGCGAGCCTTTGGTCGTCGTCCAGCGAAATCCGTAAACGTCACCCTGATTTTGTATAGTGAGCATGCCGGTGTAAGGATCGCTGTCGTTGTCGGCGGCACCTTCGACGTTAAAGACGCCGGATATCTCACGTTCGCCGGGCGTTGGGGATGGTGAAGGCTTCACGGCGGACTCTTCTTGCATCCTTTCGGCCGGACCGCCGCACGAAGCGATAAAAATAACTAGGCCGATGATCCCTGTTAGGAGCATCACCGGCCTTTTTTGGACTAACATTGCTTGAAAAAACATCGGTATTACTATTCTACTTCTTTTTCGCGATCTCGGTTCCCAGCGATTTAGAGGTCTTAAAGCCCCATTGTCCCTCGAGTGTGCCATTTGCATCGATGTCGTAGCCAACAAAAGAGCATTGTTTACCACCAAAACCGACCGCGATCAGCTTCCCGGCCAGGATACCGAAACCCTCAAGCGTTTCGGGTGCCGACCATTTGAATTCATACCCGAGGCCAAACTTTGTGATCGTCAGCGCTCCTTTGTATTCCTGGCCGTCGGGATTCTTTCCGCTGATCTCGTACTCGCCTTCGAGATCGGTGCCTGATTTTCGGATCGCTTTCTCAGTTTCCATCCCGTTTTCACCCCAATATCCGACCTTGCCATCGAGCGATCCGTCGGGGTTGACTTTGTAAAGAACGACGCCGCAGCCTTCGCCGTCCTTGCCGGTCGTAAAGGCGACGGCAACGGCTGAGTCAGTGCTTACACCGACGCCGTCATAGTCATTTTTGCCTGACGTCCACGAGAACTGATATACGTCGTCTCGCGGCGTGATCGTTAGTGAAGCGGTATATGGACTGCCGCCGTCAGGGTTGGTGCCGGTCGCGTCATACTCGCCCGCCAAGTTTGGTGCTGCCGACTGGGGTGGAGCAGTGGATTGATTGGCACTAGACGAATTTGCCGCCGTATTGCCTGTCCCGGCATTGCCGCCGGAATTATTTGTAGAACTGCTGCCACCGCAACCATTACCGATAGATAGCAGGGTAAAAAGACAAACAAGAAGAGTAAAGTTGGACCGATTGTTTTTCATAAAGTCTCCGAAGTCTAAATTTAGGTTATCGTCGTTTTCGGAATATAATAGTCGAAAGTCAGTGAAAACAAAATGGTTAAGAACATGTATTTTTTTAATTCGAGGGTCCGCCAGATGAGATATATAGTCTTGGTTGCGATCGTGATCGCACTCGCAGATCTTTCTGGTTTTGGTCAGCGGCCCATCAAGGATCTCAAACCTACCGTGATCCTTATCTCGCTAGACGGCTTTCGTTACGACTATGTCGATAAATACTATCCGCCGACAATCTCGCGGCTGGCAAAGACGGGAGTTCGGGCTCGGTGGATGATACCGTCATTTCCCACCAAGACATTCCCAAACCATTACACGATCGCCACTGGGCTCTATCCTCAGAATCACGGCATTGTCGAGAACAGCGTTTTTGATTTTGGCGATGTTATGACCATGTCAAAACGCGATGAAGTTCAGAATCCCAGGTGGTGGTTTGGCGAGCCAATCTGGGTGACGGCTGAGAAACAAGGCCAGCGAGCGGCGAGTTACTTCTTTATCGGGTCCGAGACTGAGATTGGTGGCGTTAGCCCGTCAATATGGCGAACCTATAACGGACGCGTGCCCAATAACATGCGAGTCGACAAAGTGCTCAGCTATCTCGACAAACCGGTTGAAGCAAGGCCGACGATGATCTCGATGTATTTTTCGACGACCGATGACGTTGGCCACGAATTCGGACCCGACGCCGAGGAAACGAAATATGCGGTCTGGGAAGTTGACGAGCTGATCGACCGTCTGATGAAAGGGTTAAAGCTGCGTCGGATCGATCAAAAAGTGAACGTCATCCTCGTGTCGGATCATGGGATGGCAAATTACTATCCCAAGAACGTAACGTTTCTCGACGATAGTTTCGACCTTGACGCCGAGACCGAACGCATTCTATGGACGAATGAGATCGTCCAGATATTTCCAAAACCGGGCAAGATCGACAACATCTATTCCAAAATCAAAGCTCTGCCCCACACTACCTGCTGGAAAAAAGGCGAGATCCCCGCACGGCTGCATTATAACGACGGCAAGCGCATAGCTCCGATCATCTGTTTGAGCGAGATGGGGTGGATCACAACCAGCCGCAAAAGATACGACGAATGGTCCAAAAGTATCGAGGATTTGAGTCTTGCCCGCGGCGCCCACGGTTATGACAATAAATATCAGGAAATGCAGGCGACCTTTATCGCCCACGGCCAGGCGTTTAAACGAGGCTATGTGGCCGAACCGTTTGAGAATATTGAAGTTTATAACTTGATGTGCAAGATCCTCGGGCTCACACCGGCAAAAAACGACGGGAACCTGGGCCGTGTCAAGGGAATGCTGCGGTAGACGATCGCTGACCGGTTGGAACGAGGAGCTTAGTCACTGCTAATTTTTTCCGCGTCGGAGACGAGTGGTTCGTTCCATCATCTGCACGGAACGCGTTAGCTGCGGGATATAACGGGTGAGAAACGAGACCGCATCTTTGACGGCCGCGTCGTTGCGGTAGCGCTCGAGAAATTCCTGGCCGGCTTCGAGAGCGGTGCGGCGGCTAGCGAGGTCGGGTCGGCGGTAATTGACCGAAAAAGTGTTATAAAGCTTGGTCCGGTCAGCCGCCAAGAGAAACGCTGCCCGCTGATCTGCCGGAATGGCGTTGCGAATAGCCAAGATCAGCTCATCGCTCGCCTCAAGCAGTTGAAATGCCCATTCTTCCTCGGGAGCAAGGACAAAATTGACTCCCCGTTTCTGAATTTCGGCTATTAGATCGTGATTTGCTTCCTCGCTCAATACCGGATTGTCCTGCGTGATATTTAGCCAACGCCGAACTTCGCGACGCGTGACCGGTGTGCTTACCGCCTCGACCGGCTGTGCCCGCAAAGGTACCAGAAAACCAATACCGAGGAGCAGAATTCCGATAAAAACGCCGAATCGCATATGTTACCCGTTGATAGTCTAGATTCTAACACGGCGGGGAAGGTTGTTTGGTCTGTCGGTTTGGGGCGTCGGAAATAGTGGGTAGGTTCGAACGCTGTGTGTTGGATCTAGTTTCAGCCGGCACATTAGCGATGGAACACACAGGGCGAATATTACACGATCTATGTCATGCTGGCGGTTTTGATTTTATTGTTAACACCATTATCTCCGGCGGGACCATGAACCGGAACGGCAAAACGCTCATCCCGATCCCACTTGTCACAAATAGATCAACGCCATTATCATTAACATGGCCGTAGGCGTATTTTTGGCCAAATATTGAGGGTACGATCGCGCGTCCGAAGATCGGCATCCATACCTGACCGCCGTGCGTGTGGGCGGCCAGCACCAGCCTGAGATCTGGCGAGATCGAGAGGTCGCCGGTTATCACGGGCATGATATCCGGGCTGTGTTCGAGGGCGATGATGTCGCCTTCGCCGCTGGAATCGACCAGAGACTTGGCCTCGGCGGAGGTCGCGACCCAACCATTTGTTAGTTTTAAATGATCTTTAAATCCTAATAACCGCAGCGGTTGGCCGTTTATCTCGACCGTTGCGATCTCATTTTGCAGAACTCGATAACCGATACGCGTCAATTCGGCCGTTACCCGCGAATCGCTAAACCAGCCGTCGTGATTTCCCAAAACCGCAAAAACGCCGTATTTAGCTTTGATACCAGAAAGGTTATCGGCAACTGTCTCGATCGGCATTCTTAAACGGACCGGTCTAACGTCGTCATTCTCAGAAACATAATCGCCGAGCATAACGACTAAATCAGGATTTTGCTCATTGGTTTTGGCAACGATGTCGCGGATTTTTTCTTCGGTAATATAATTGGAACCGGCGTGAATATCCCCGAGCATAACAATCTTTAGACCGTCAAAAGCGGGGTTCCATCCCTTGATCGCAACTGTTGATTCGTTTACAACGAGCCGATCCGGCTCGATGAAGTACGCGTAGGCTAGGCAAGCAGAAAATACAACCGCTGCTATGGCTAGGAGGGCGAAAAGTCTTGTCGACAAGTGCTTGAACATATGAGGTATCCAATTTCTGGATTGGCGGAATTTAGTGCGGCTCCGCCGCTCTATGTGCGGAAAAGCTATGCTTTTCCGTCAGTCAGAAATTGATTTTGGCGGCTATGCCGCCTTTTTCGAATAGACCGAGACGGCGGCATAGCCGCGATAGTTTAATTTACATTTCGGTGAAGCACAGCTTCACCGCTAATAGACGGGCAAAGCCCGAAGATTAGACTCCGTGTACTACTTAAAATACTCGCCCCATCGCCCATTAACCAGCTTGATAATATCCTCGCGGGCCTCAACTTCTTTTGGATACCAGGGCTTCATCCGGGCGTCGATAATTATTGGTGCTCTGTACCCGATATGATTATTTTGCGTCGTGACCTCTTTTGCATAAATATCGGTCGCTGGGTTAAATCTGGTCCAGGTCGCCCACAGAAACTTATCAGTTGATTTGGCATAATCGGCATCGTCGTGAATGACGACTACTTGCCAATCGTCAAATTTGCCCGCGTGGGCGATACGCTGGGCGAGATCTTTGTCCCGCTCGTAGCTTTCACCTTCGACCACAACGCAGCCGCCGCAAAACGGTTCGACACGCGTAATACCGGCGGGGATGTCGCCACTAAATTCGCGGGTCAGTTCCCTTTTTGCATCGCCGAGACCCATCAGGATCGCCTTGCTGCCGTGATTTATCTTTCCGCTGGCGTAGTCGAGCGTGTCGAACGCCGTTTGGCTAAATATAAACAGATCCCGCTGCCATTCGACACGGGCAAGGATATGTTCGAACAGCGAGCGAAAATCTTTTAGATCCTGCGGCGTGTCGGTCAGAAGCAGGAATTTGGTGAGCGAAAGCTGGCCTTCGCCGAGGATTCGAAATCCGGCCGAAAGAGCTTCGCGGGCATAACGATCTTTGACAACCGCGGCCGATAGCGAATGAAACCCGGTCTCGCCATAACTCCAGAGGTCTCGAACGGCCGGCATTACCAATGGAAATAAATGCGAGAGCAATTCCTGCAGATAATCACCGATAAAAAAATCTTCCTGCCGCGGCTTGCCGACCACCGTCGCCGGAAATATGGCGTCTTTGCGGTGAAATACGGCCTCCGCCTTAAAGACCGGATAATCGTGGGCCAGCGAATAATAACCATAATGATCGCCAAACGGCCCTTCTGGGCGGCGCTCGTGCGGAGCGACGCTGCCGCAGATGGCAAATTCGGCCTCAGCGATAAGCCGATGCCGGTCATCCCCGAGAGGATTTTTCGCGGTCTCGATCTTGGAACCGGCCAGAAGCGATGCGAGCATCAATTCCGGCACATCTTCGGGCAGCGGAGCAATCGCGGATAAGATCATGGCTGGTGCGCCGCCCAGAAAGATCGTTGCCGGGAGAGAGTTGCCTTTTTGTTCGGCCTCGAAATAATGAAACCCGCCGCCCTTGGCGATCTGCCAATGTATTCCGGTCGTGGTCGCGTCGTAACGCTGTATCCGGTACATCCCCAGGTTATGTTTGCCGCTTGTCGGGCTTTCGGTATAAACGAGCGGGAGCGTGATAAAATGTCCGCCGTCCTCATGCCAAAGCTGCAGGAGAGGCAGCTTTTCGAGATCTACCACGGATTGTTTCTGTTCGAGAACCGCGGCACGCCGCGTATTTTTGGTGCCAAACTTTAATGCCGAGAATGCAAGGTCGCGATATTCCCAGAGCTTGTGTGGCTTTGGCGGCAAGAGGTTTTCAGCCGCATGAACGGCGCGCTTTATAAACTCAAGCGGCTTTGCACCAAACGCCAGATCGATCCGTTTATTCGTGCCAAAAAGGTTTGTGACAACCGGAAAAGCTGAGCCTTTTACGTTTTTAAACAGCAAAGCTTTTCCCTGTTCGTCGATCACTCGGCGGTGAATTTCGGCGATTTCAAGATACGGATCGACCTCCGCCGAGATCTCGATGATCTCGTTTTCTTTTCTAAGCGAGTCGATAAATGTACGAAGATTCCTGTGCATAACAAAAGGCGGAAACACGACCCGTAGGAAGTGTGCTCTCATTCTTACATTTTAAGCACACAGCCTACCGGTCGTGTTTCCGCCTCGGTTTACTTTCGCAGGTCATTTTTGCTCAAATCGAGCTCGTCCGCCTGAATAACCTCGATCTTTAGATCGGGAAATCGTTTAGCGAGGTCGTCCTTAAAGATTGAATAATCGCCGACGATGATAATATCGCCGCCCAATAAATTTTTTGAAGCAAACTGCTTAATCTGCGATTCGGAAACGCCGTTGACATTCGAGGTGTAGCGATTCAATTCCGTCGGCGATAAATCAAATGCGTAGAGATCGCCGACGGCTCTGGCGAGGCCCGTCGTTGTCTCGAGCCCGCGGCCAAAACCGCCCGTCAAAACTGATTTTCGTGGGACGAGTTCGGTTGTTCCGACCGATGATTCGGTAAGCTTTTTGATCTCCTCAAGTACAAGTTCGACGACTTCTGCTGCGGATTCGTTTTTGGTCTGCGTCCGCGTCGAAAAATTTGCGTCCGCCGAACGCCAGCCGAAACTGCTGCCAGCTCCATAGCTCAAACCTCGTTTGATTCGAATTTCCTGATTCAGTCGTGACGAATAGCCGCCGCCCAAAACAGAGTTGAGCACTGATGCGGGAAAATATTCCTTGCTGGTGCGCCCTGCCGCGGGGACGGGCCGCAAATAATTGACCGCAGCCTGCCCCGATTTTGGCAAATCGATGACGAGCAATCGATTAAGGTGGCCGGACGACCTGGGCAGGCTCTTCTCCGACTGACTCGTCGCCCGCGCCGACGGATGCGAATGTTTCCATCGTCCAAAAAGCCGTAACGCCGCTGCATTTGCCGTCGCAGCAGAGACATCGCCTGTAAAAATCAAAACCGCCCGATCCGGTGAAAAGAAATTCGCGTGAAAGTTTTTTACATCCGAGCGTGTGATCGACTCGACACTTTTTGGAGTTCCTCCCGCGGGATGTTCGCCGAAACTGTATTTTGTCGCAACATAATTGGCGAGAAACGACGGCTGCTTTAGGTTGTATGTCAGTCCGTCCAGAGTTTGCGATCTCAAAAGATCGAGTTCCTTTTGATCAAAAACCGGATTTAGTACGACGTCGGCGAGGATCGCCATCGCCTGATTTAGCTTGTCGGACGTCACGGTTACAGAAACAGAAGTATTATTCCACCCAGCTCCGCTGCTGATCGATCCGCCCAGGAATTCAATCTGTTCGGCGATCTGGGTCGCGGTCCGTGTTTTGGTGCCTTTCGTAAGCAATGACGCGGTCAGATCAGCAAGTCCGGCTTTATCTTCGGATTCCACCGAGGCTCCGCTTTTAACGAGCAGTTGAATTGTGACGAGCGGGACCGCTCTTTTTTCTACTACCGCAATGGTCAGGCCGTTTCTAAGCTTCTTTTCTTTCACCGCCGGGACACTAACCAGTTTTGGCGCCGACGGCTCGGGCTGTTCTTGGGCATGGATTTCTACGGCGGCGGCGCAAAGGAAAATAGAAAGGAGAATAATCGTGCGCTTTGCGATATGGGTTACGCCCTTGCTAACGCGCGGGCTTGCGCATTGTGCTAACTGTCCCGTCGTTTCGATGGTTAAATTCACTCGCTTCATTATTTTGCACCTCCATCGTTGTTGTAATAGATCACTACCCGATTTGTGTCAGAAAAGTACTTTTTCATAACCCTCTGAACATCGGCGGCCGTTACCTTTTGCAGTTCCTGGATCCCTGTATTAACCGATTTGGGATCGTGTTTATAGGCTACGGCTCGTTCGATGGAGATCGCTTTGCCGTCATTGTCTTCTCGGCCTCTGACCGCCTCGGCGATAAGTTGGTTTTTGGCTTTGAGCATTTCTTTGGCCGTGACGCCTTTGGCCTGAATGGTTTTTAATTCTGCCAAAAGCGATTTTTCGAGGGTTTCAGCGGAGTTGCCTTCGGATGCGATCGCGAGAAAGTAGAGCAGCCCGCCTTCGACACGATTGTCGAGGCTGAACGAAGCTTCCTGTGCGATCTGCTGTTTGTAGATCAAGCTCTGATACAGCCTCGAACTTTCTCCGCCGGACAAGATCGTGCTGGCGACGGTTAGTGCAGGAATATCCGGATCGTCGGATTTGGGGCCAAGATAGGTTATCGCGACCGCCGGAAACGGTACATTCGGAGCCGTCGTCAAATGACGCATCTCCTTTGTGCGAACCGGTTCTTTGGCCGTAACTCGCGGAATCAAACCGGTAGGCTTGGCGATGCGTCCGAAATATTTATCCGTCCAAGTGTCAAATTGTTTTTGGTCAAAATCGCCAACGACAATCAAATATGCGTTATCAGGCCGGTAATAAAGTTTATAAAATGCCTCGGCATCGGCCGGCGTGGCGGCATTTAGTTCATCAAGATTACCGATCACGCCGCGTTTGTACGGATGAACGACGTAAGAGAGACTGGCAATATTTTGAAAGAATTGACCGTATGGTTGTGCCAAAACACTCTGGCGATATTCCTCTTTAACGACATCGCGTTCCGAGCTAAAGTTGGCGTCATCGACATTTAGATTTACCATTCGGTCGCTCTCGGCCCAGAGGAGCGTTTCGAGATAGTTTGACGGCACGACCTCGTAGTAATTTGTAAAATCGTCATAGGTCGAGGCGTTGTTAAAACCGCCGACATCTTCCGTCAACCGATCCATCTTTTCGTTCGGCATGTTCTTGGTTGATTTGAACATCATATGCTCAAACATATGTGCAAACCCCGATTTGCCCTCGGGATCATTCTTGCCGCCGACGTCATACCAGACATGGATCGCGACCGTGGGGCTCGAATTATCCTGGAGCGAAACGACCTTAAGCCCGTTGGCGAGCGAACGCTCTTTGATATTCAATGGAGCGACTTTTACCTGGGCAGTCGCAAAGGACGCCGTGGCGATACTTAGGAACAAGGTAAATGCGATCTTTCTCATTATTTTTATCCTTTCGAGAGACTGAGTCGTAGTACGAACAATTTAAGATCAAAGTTATGACATCATTTCGATTGATAATCGTAAAACCCTTTCCCGCTCTTGCGGCCGAGCCAACCGGCGTCGACGTATTTTTTTAGCAGCGGGCATGGTCTGTATTTCGGGTCACCGATGCCGTCGAGGAGAACATTCATGATCGCCAGGCAGACGTCGAGGCCGATAAAATCGGCTAATGTCAGCGGCCCCATCGGATGATTCATTCCAAGTTTCATGATCTCGTCGATCGATTCCTTGGTGGCGACGCCCTCATGCAAAGCAAAAATAGCTTCGTTTATCATCGGCATCAGTACCCGATTTGATATAAATCCGGCGGAATCATTGCACTCGACCGGCACCTTTCCGAGTTTTTCGGAAAGATCCTTAACTTTCGCATAAGTTTCGTCCGAAGTTTCGATCCCACGGATAACCTCGACGAGTTTCATCAACGGCACCGGATTAAAAAAGTGCATTCCGATGACTTTGTCAGGGCGTTTTGTCGTCGCCGCGATCTTAGTGATCGAGATCGACGAGGTGTTTGATGATAGGATCGCGTCGGGCGATAAGATCTGATCAAGCTTCTCGAAAATTTGCTTCTTGATCTCAAAATTCTCGGTCGCAGCTTCAACTACCAGCGAGCAGCCGGCTAGATCGTCAAATTTTGTGGTTGTTTTGATGCGAGCCAGGATCTCGGACTTTTGATCCTCGGTGATCGTTTCCTTTTTTACAAAACGATCGAGGCTTTTGCCGATATTGGCGACGCCCCGCTCGACCAACTCGCCTTTAATATCACATAGAACTACGTCAAATCCGGATGCCGCGGCAGTCTGTGCAATTCCGTTGCCCATGGTGCCTGCACCGATAACTCCAATAATTTCACTCATTTTTTGTTATTAATTCCCTCTTAAAAATTGCTGTTAGATCTGTTACAAGGATAAACCAAAATCCGCTAGTCACGTTCGACGGCTAACGCCACCGAGTTTCCGCCGCCCAGACAAAGTGCCGCGACACCGCGTTTTACTCCTCGTCGTTTCATTTCATAGAGCAAGGTGGTCAGGACCCGGCTGCCCGAATTCCCGATTGCGTGACCGAGAGCAACCGCACCGCCGTTGACGTTGACCTTTTCGATATCGAGGCCGAGTTCCTGCATAACGCCAAGGGCCTGGACGGAGAATGCTTCGTTCAGCTCGAAGAGATCGACATCCTTCATATCCCATCCGGCTTTTGCCAGAACGTTCTGAACACCTTTGACGGGAGCCATCATGATCAGCTTTGGCTCGATACCCGAAACTGCCGACGCGACAACGCGGCCCAAAGGTTCGATGCCGAGATTTTTAGCGTTTTCGGCAGATGTTACTACCAATGCCGAAGCACCATCGTTGACGCCGGGAGCATTTCCGGCCGTAACGGTTCCGCCGTCTTTTTTGAATGCCGGACGCAGTTTGCCCAAACTGTCGACAGTCGTTTCCGGCCGGACAGGTTCGTCGTAATCTAGAATGATCGGATCGCCTTTTTTCTGCGGGATCTCGATCGTTACCAATTCCTCGGCAAAGCGTCCCGCCTCCTGAGCTTCGTGAGCCTTTCGGTGTGAATTGAACGCGTAATGGTCCTGGGCCTCGCGCGTGATCTGATATTTATCGGCCACTATTTCGCCGGTATTGCCCATATGCCAGTTCTCAAACGGGCACCAGAGGCCGTCATGGATCATCAGGTCGACGACGGATTGATTGCCCATGCGATATCCATCGCGGGCACCCGGCATGGCATATGGAATATTGGACATCGATTCCATACCGCCGGCGACGACATATTCGGCGTCTCCGAGCTGGACAGCCTGCGAAGCTAATGCCACCGCACGCAAACCCGAACCGCAAACCATATTTATCGTTAACGCCGAAACCTCGGACGGAAGGCCAGCCTTGAGGGCCGCCTGTCGGGCCGGTGCCTGACCGATACCGGCCTGGACGACGCAGCCCATGATCACCTCGTCAACCTGTTCGTTTGTGATCCCGGCACGTTTGATAGCCTCCTTGATCGCGATCGCTCCGAGGTCCGGTGCTGTAAAAGATTTTAAAAGTCCTTGAAATTTTCCTGTCGGCGTTCTCGCCGCGCTGATTATTACTGCTTGTTTATTTGTCATTATGATTAATATTTCCCGGCCTATGGCCGCTCCAGATCTTAAATTAACTGATATTTATCTTATGACGAATCATTCCGCCATTCAAACAGGGCATTTTTTGGATGATCCGTAATTTGTCATATTTGGTCATTTGTTTTTTGGCGCCAAATCGTCTAACTTTACTAAAAACCTATACATTCTCAACTCGTTTTGGCATTTTCAAAAAAACCTATGCTTAGCTCGCTAAATCTCCGCCTGCAAAATGCGGCTTCACAATTGGCCTCGGCCTCGTTTCTGCTTTTCGCCCTGATTTTATCGTATTCAGCTCCGACCGCCGGACAGACAAATACCTCGGCACAGGCGAAGCCCGATCCGTTAAAAAATCTCCAGTATCGCCTGATCGGCCCGTTTCGCGGCGGCCGGGTCGGAGCTGTTGAGGGAGTCACCGATCGGCCGAATTTGTATTTCTATGGAGCTACCGGAGGCGGCGTGTGGAAAACGACCGATGCCGGGGTCAATTGGACAAATATTTCCGACGGCTTTTTTAATACAGGATCGGTTGGGGCGATAGATGCCGCGGACTCGGACCCGAACATCATCTACGTCGGTATGGGCGAACATACGGTACGAGGAAATGTCTCTAGCGGCGACGGCGTTTACAAAACGGTTGACGGCGGCAAATCTTGGCGGAATATCGGGCTGACGGATACGGAGCATATTTCTCGCGTACGCGTCCACCCCCGTGATCCAAACCTCGTTTATGTCGCTGCACAAGGCCATCTATGGGGAAAGAACGATCAACGCGGAATTTTTCGTACAAAAGATGGTGGTAAGACCTGGGAGAAAATTCTCTTTCGCAATAACGAAACTGGCGCCAGTGACCTGATCCTGGATCCGTCCGATCCTAAAACAATTTACGCGGCCTTTTGGCAGATCAGTCGCAAGCCCTGGCGGATGGACAGCGGCGGCGATGGAAGCGGGTTATTTAAATCGACCGATGGCGGCGACACCTGGACCGAGATCACCCGCAATAAGGGACTTCCCGCGGGCGTACTCGGTAAGATAGGCGTCACGGTTTCGCCGGTCAACCCGGACCGGCTTTGGGCGATGGTCGAGGCAAAAGAGGGCGGTCTATACCGCTCGGATAATGGCGGCGACAGCTGGCAGCGTGTCAGCGAGAACGCAGCGATCCGACAGCGGCCGTGGTACTACACAAGAGTTTATGCCGATAGCCAGGATGAAAATACTGTCTATATTACAAACGTCCAATTTCACAAATCGACGGACGGAGGCCGAACATTTACGACCGTCCGAACGCCACACGGCGATAATCACGACCTATGGATCAGCCCAAAAGATGCCAAGCGGATGATAAATGGAAACGACGGAGGTTCGAATGTTTCAAATGACGGCGGCGAAACTTGGACCGAGCAGGACCAGCCGACCGCACAGTTTTATCGTGTCACAACGGACAATGATTTTCCCTACAATATTTACGGTGCTCAACAGGATAACTCGACCATTCGGATCGCTTCACGGTCGAACGGCTTTGCGATTACCGAAAATGATTGGTTTGCGGTGGGTGGCGGCGAATCCGGTTGGATAGCTCCGCATCCCGAGAATTCGGATATTGTTTTCGCGGGCAGTTATGACGGGCTTTTGACACGCTACGACCGTCGAACGGGCCAGCGCCGCAATATCGATGTTTATCCCGATAACCCGATGGGATCGGGAGCGGAAGGAATGAAATATCGCTTTCAGTGGAATTTTCCGATCATCTTTTCGCCCCATAAAACGAACGGTAAGAACGCACTTTATACGGCAGCCGACGTGCTGTTTCGCTCCTTTGACGAAGGGCAGACATGGCAGGCGATCTCGCCGGATCTTACCCGCAATGACAAGGCGAAACAGCGATCATCGGGCGGACCTATTTCGCAGGACAACACCAGCGTCGAATATTACGACACGATCTTTTCTGTCTCGGAGTCGCCAATCAAAGCCGGTGTTATCTGGGCGGGAACCGATGACGGATGGGTTCAGGTCACTCAGAATGGCGGCGAAACGTGGGCCAATGTCACGCCAAAAGACCTGCCGGAATGGATCCAGATCAACGATATCAAAGCGTCACCGTTCGAAGCTGGTGCGGCTTATTTCGCTGCAACAAACTATAAGAATGACGATCAAAAACCGTACCTGTATAAGACGGCGGATTACGGCAAGACCTGGAAAAAGATCGTCAGCGGGATCCCGGCCGATCATTTTACGCGGACGATCATTGAGGACCCAAACCGTCGCGGTTTTCTGTTCGCCGGGACCGAGCGTAGCCTATATTATTCGCGGAACGACGGTGAAAATTGGGAAAGCCTGCAACTCAACCTTCCAATCGTTCCGATTACGGATTTGGCCATCCACAAGCGTGAAAAGGACCTCGTCGTAGCAACCCAGGGACGTTCGTTTTACGTGCTCGACAATCTGCCGGTTCTTTATCAGCTGGCCGATGCAGACAAAGGAGCGGCTTTTTTGTTCAAACCTGAGGACGCTTACCGCACAGCCGGCGGCGGCGGTGGGAATTTGCCCGCAACCGCTACGGTAGGTCGAAATCCGCCGGCCGGAGCGGTCGTCAATTACTACCTAAAAGAAAAGCCGGCAAAGGACATTACCCTGGAGTTTCTCGATGCGAGCGGCAAAACGATTCGTAAATTCACGCAGCGAATGGAAGCCGCCGGTGACGGTGAATCTGGCGGCGGACAAGGACGCGGCGGAGGTGGCGGAGGTGAGCCGCAGATTCCGTCCGAGATTGGATTGAATACTTTTTCGTGGAATTACCGGCTCCCAAATGCGACCACACTTCCCGGTTTAATAATGTGGGGTGGTTCGCTTGCCGGGCCGCGGATCCCGCCGGGCAATTATCAGGTCAAATTAAGCGTGGACGGTAAACCGGTTGGAACCGAGATGTTCAACGTCAAAGCCGATCCGCGATTATCTGTGACGCAGGAAGATTTTCAGAAACAATTTGACCTGATGGTCAAGATCAATGCAAAGCTTTCGGAAACGCACGCCTCCATCCTTGATCTTCGCGATCTAAGGACTCAACTCGAGGCTGTCTCACGAAGGTTAAAGGCTCCGGAACAAAAAGATCTGATCGACCGTGCGCGGGATATAGCTAAAAAGCTGACTGAGATCGAAGAAACTCTATTTCAAACCAAGATCCGAAGCGGCCAGGATGCTCTAAATTTTCCGATAAAACTAAACAATAAACTTGCAGGTGTAAATTCGTTTGTCGATAGTTCGGACAACGCTCCGACGGCGTCAGCGTATGTCGTATTCGCGGATCTGACGGCTCAGATAGATACCGAATTGGCAAAGTTGGCAAGGATCAAATCAACCGACATCGCGGAATTTAACAAAATGTATTCGACAAAGGGATTGCCGGTGATCAATTCAAATCGATAGTAAGGCAGAACCGCCTGCGTCAGCGGGCGGGTTCTTTAGCACTGTCGGGTGTTTAGCCCAATGACGGGGCTTTCATCATGGTCAGGTCAAGAAACCACCCGCTCACGCGGGGTGGTTCAGCCTCCGCTGGCTCGGCAATCCGGTGTTGTTTCATTCTTCACCGATATCTTCATTCCAGATATCCGGATGCGCCGAAATAAATGTTCCGAGGAGATCGATGCATTCCTGGGATCGCATATCGATTACCTCGACGCCGTTTTCACGCAGCCATTCGATCCCGCCCTGAAACGTTTCGGATTCACCGACAATAAGGGTTCCAATGCCGAATTGCCGCACCAGACCGCTACAGTACCAACAGGGAGCCAGCGTGGTGACCATTATGGTGTCGCGATAGCTTCGCTGACGGCCGGCTTTTCTGAACGCATCCGTTTCGCCATGAATAGACGGATCGTTCTCTTGAACCCGTCGATTATGCCCTCGGCCAAGTAAAATACCGTTGCCGTCAAATAATGCAGCTCCGATCGGTATGCCGCCCTCGGATAATCCCTTACGGGCTTCGGCAATCGCAATGTCAAGCATCGCTTGTTTGTCCAGAGAATCATTCATAGATCCCATTTTATTGGCAAACGCACCCGTATGCTAATCTCGTAAATATGTCACAGAATTTTCAGCCTGGTGATTTCTTGGTTTTCCAGCTAGAAGCTGGATTTGCTTTGCTGCGTCTCTTGGATATCGAGTCCGCAGATGGCGAGCGGACCTGGCACGTTGCGGCCTATAATGATTTTTTTCCGGATGTAGATGCCGCCGAAGCGGCAGCCTGCGGCGACTACGATCTAAGTATGAGCAACCCGCATATCGCGTTGACCACCCGCGCTTTCGAAAGCACGCAAGTCGCACGGATCGCCAACATTCCGCTTACAGAAAAAGAAACGCAGCCATTGCACGAATGGAATCGTGATCCAGATCGCGAGGTCTCTGACCGTTCGGTCAGACTAATGCTTGGGTTTCGATGATTTTAGTTTGGTTTCTGAAAGGTGTTTGGTCGTTCGATCGGTGACGCTGGCCGGAACGAAGTGTTCTAAATCCGGCTGAGCAAGAGACTTTGCGTTAATGATTTCGGACTTGCCATCAAGTTCGGGCGGTTCAGATCGTTTGTTCTTTTTGAAATGCTTTTTGAGCATTAGAGATCGCCAAACCGCCTGTATATGCCAGGCTCCGATTGCGATGAGGATACCAATGGTCAAATAAATCAAGGCCGGCGTATTCTCTCGATAACCAAATCTCAAATACAAGAGGACGGCCAAAATCAGGCTCGCGACTATCGTCATCGCACTCAGCACCAGGTTAGCCGTTACGTGTTCCTCTGGTCTAATCGGCTGTTTACCAGGTTTTTCCAGATCGGGAAGGAAAACACCGCATTGCCTGCAGAATGTTTCAGGGGACTGATCGGCTTTTCCACATTTTGGACAGAACATAGGGCGGTTGTCGTTTCTATCTACGTTTCAATCGGAGCGGAAGTTCAATCCAGATTGCGGCGTCTTAGTTCGCGCCGGATCATATCCAATTCACGGCCAACCTGTCCTGCGGTTGACGAATTCTCATCTGCTCGGCGGATCAAATATGGAACAGTGTCCGCCACAGGGCCGTAGGGCAGGTATTTCGAGACGTTGTAATTATTTTTCGCCAAAACATACGAGAGATTGTCGCCCATGCCATAAAGCTGCGAAAAGAAAATGTTCGGGTGATCCGACGCCAATCCGAGCTCGTACATTCTTAGGGCCAAACGCCGCGTGCTCTCTTCGTTATGGGTGCCTGCGACGAACGCGACGTCGTCGAGATGGCCCAGGCAATAATCGATAGCTGCGTCAAAATCCGCGTCGGTTGCCGCCCGATTTGGATGGATCGGCGACGGATAACCCATTTCGGCGGCCCGCTCACGTTCCTTTTCCATGTACGCACCGCGAACCAGTTTGGCGCCGAGAATGTAGCCATCGGCTTTTGCCTGTCGGCGCGATTCCTTTAAAAATTGCAGCCTATCGGTGCGATAGAGTTGGAAAGTATTAAATACAATCGGGTGTTCGCGGTTATATCTTTCCATCATCTCGGCCGCGATACGGTCGATGGCGTCCTGTATCCATGATTCTTCGGCGTCGATAAAAACGGGCTGACCGAGCGAATATGCGTATTCGCAGATTTCACCGACACGGTTATTGATCCGCTCGCATTTTGCCTGGCTTTTGGCGTCGAGCTTTTTCTTTTTGCTCAGTCTCTCCAGAGTTCCCAGCGGTGCGACGCCCGTCACCTTAAAAACAGCAAACGGAATATTCGGATCATCCTTTGCCCGCTTGATCGTGCGGATTATCTCGCCCTTGGTATTTTCGAAATCGGCATCGGTAGATTTGCCTTCGACCGAATAGTCGAGAATCGTACCGATATGCGAATCACCAAGCCGAACAATTGCCTTTTCGCATTCCTCGATGGTTTCGCCGCCGCAAAATTGTTCAAAAATCGTGGATTTTATCAAACCCTCGACCGGCAGGCCGAGACTGAGGGCAAATTTAGCCCCACCGGTGCCGAGCGCGTTCAAAAACGGTGAATTCAACAGCTTGAAGAGCCGATACTTTTCTTTAAGTTGTGAATTAGATTTGTCCGCGTAAGCTGTTGCGGTGTCCTGAAAATCCAACGGGAAATCACTCATAAAAATCGGATAATAACATATCGGTGACAGAGTACACAGGGCAGACGTCGGTCTCCGAAATTAAGCATTAGCCTCGCATTAAAAAACATATCAAGGGTTCTTTAAAAAACCTAATCGTAGACCTCTTGGTTTAAAATTCGTGCATTGGTGGCTAATTTTTTGCCACTAATGCACGAATGTGAACTGGAATCCGGACGGGATTCCCGCCCGGGAACTCTGATAAGTTCTGTTTTCAAATATTTCCAGTTTCAAATAGACGACACGAAATTCTTCCAAAATTGAATGAGCCGCCAAATTGTCTTATCATTCAAGTTTTACCTCAGCCGCAATTTTATCTGAGGCGTGCAATATTATGGCAAAGGGACTTCCTAAACGATCGGAAAATTATTCCGAATGGTACAACGAGATAGTAAAACGAGCCGATCTGGCCGAAAATTCCGCGGTTCGCGGCTGTATGGTCATTAAACCGTACGGTTTTGCGATCTGGGAAAAAATGCAGCGGGCCTTGGACGATATGTTCAAAGAAACGGGCCATGAAAATGCTTACTTCCCGCTTTTTGTGCCAAAATCTTTTCTCGAAAAAGAAGAGGAACACGCCGAGGGATTTGCCAAGGAATGCGCTGTCGTGACGCACTACCGTCTGAAATCCAATCCAGACGGCAAAGGACTTGTTGTCGATCCAAATGCAAAGCTTGAGGAAGAATTGATCATCCGGCCGAC
>JBGTCS010000121.1:0-7035 GCA_041748715.1 Pyrinomonadaceae bacterium
ACGTTTGCTTTGACGCCCAGCCCCTCGGACCTCGCGGTCGTGTAGCTGACCATCACCGACGCGATCATGCCTAGGCCGGCGAGGAAAACATTCAACAGCGAATGCTGCGGCACCTCGCGGGCGTAAAACATTATGATGCCCAGAAAGGCCGCCATGTCGGAAAGGCGGTCGAGGGACGAATCCAGAAAGCTGCCGAATTTTGTAACGCGTCCGGATAACCTGGCGACATTACCATCGAGCATGTCGAACAGATTGGCTATGATCAGCACAACCCCGGCCCAGAAAAATTCGCCGAATCCGAAAAGAACAGCACAACCGACATTAATCGTGACACCGATGGTCGTCAGGATATTTGGCGATATTCCGGCCGACGCCAAAGCGCGTACCATCGCATTGATGATCCGCATTGCTCCTCGTCCTATGCTCGCTCCAAACATCGCTTGGCGAAAGTTAAAAGTAAAAAGTAAAAAGTAAAGACTAAGAAGTTAAGACTCCTTCCTTTTTGCCTTTTTACTTTTTACTGTTGCCTTCAATCCTCCTTATCGTGGATCGTCACCAGACGGTTGATCTCAAAAACGCGCCAGCCATTGGGGGTCTTGACGCGGACCTCGTCGCCCTCTTCCTTGCCCATGAGAGCCTGTCCGATCGGCGAAACTGTCGAGATCAATCCGTTTTCCGGATCGCTTTCTTCAGATGTCACCAGCTTATATTTTATCTTTTCATCGCGTTCGAGGTCGTAAACCGTTACGACCGACCCATACGCGGCACTATCGGTCGGGATCTTTGTCAGGTCAATCGCTTCGACCTCATACAGCCGGTTACGGACGTGCATAATACGGGCCTGAACGATCGACTGGCGCTCCATCGCTGCCTTGTATTCGGCATTTTCGCGCAGATCGCCAAACTCACGGGCCTTTTGGATCTCTTTTGGTAATCGATGATGCAATTCTTCTTGCAATGCGTCGAGCTCTTGCTCCAATTTTTTTCTTACAGCTTCCATAACTATTTAATCGAAAGACAAATGATGCCGCGAACCTGAACTTATATTTCGCGGCATAACCTTATTTGATTCGTTGGGGACCGATTCTTCCGGTGCCGCAAACGAAATACCGATGTCACGCGCGGTTCTGACTAGCTGGCCATCTATCGGCACGGTCTTGATATTTGCACAAGCCTCGTTTAACGGCACGTTGACGATGGTACCCGCCTGTAACGCTACCATTTTGCCAACTTCCCCGTTGGCCAGAGCACGTACGGCACACGCCCCAAAATTTGTACCGAGCATCCGGTCAAATGCATTCGGGCTGCCGCCGCGCTGCAAGTGGCCGAGGACGACACACCTCGCTTCTTTATCGGTCACGCTTTCCAAATGACGCCTCAGATAATCGCCAACGCCGCCGAGACGCTGCGATTCGCGATCCTGATAGACCTCAGACTTTCCAACCTCGATCGCTCCTTCGGCGACAACAATATTTGTAAAGCGCGAACCCGAATCCTCACGGGACTGCACTTTTCTGAGGATCGATTCGAATGAAAACGGGATCTCGGGGATCAAGATCAGATCGGCACTGCCGGCCAGTCCGGCGTGGAGGGCGATCCATCCGGTATTTCGGCCCATTACTTCGAGAATCATGACCCGGTCGTGCGAAGCCGCGGTCGTATGCAAACGGTCGAGCGCCTCGGTCGCGATATCGATGGCGGTCATAAATCCAAATGTTAATTCCGTTGCCGCAAGGTCGTTGTCGATCGTTTTTGGAACACCGATCACGGGGAAACCGCGTTTGTGAAACTGCTCGGCGATGCCCAGCGTCCCTTCGCCGCCAAGGACGATCAAAGCTTCGATGCCCAGTATATCCAGATTGGCAAGAGCCTCGCCGATCGGCATCTCGGGGTAAACCGCTTTGCCGTCCACCATTTTTACAAAACTTCCGCGGTTACGCGTACCCAGGATCGTGCCCCCGCGGGGCAAAATACCGCTGACGCTCTTCCGTGTGAGCTTTACAGTATGGGTTTCGCCCAGGATGCCTTCAAAGCTGTCTTCGATGCCGATTACCGACATTCCAAACTCACCAATCGCCGTCCTGACTACCGCTCGAATTGCCGCGTTCAACCCTGGTGCATCTCCCCCACCAGTTAGGATTCCGATCTGTCGATACATAGTTAATGACTGATAAATAAAGACCTATTTTACTCTACGCATTACAAAATGCGAAAGCCGTTGGTCAGGCGCCACATATATTTCAAAATGAATTCGAAAGGCAGTGCTGGCGTTACTTGCCCGGAAAATTCCTGGCAAATGAAACAACGAGTTCGCTGGCCTGCGGCATGGTCTCGATCGCTTTGAGAACCTGAGGATCCGATTCAAGCAAAACCTGAACACCCGCTTCGGTGGAGTAGTGAGCGGTCGCGAGTTCTTCTCTGATTCGCCTCCGGGCATAATCTGCGTGTTTTGCGACAATATCAGCGCTCAGACCCGAATCCTGATCTGCCGCTGCGAAATGTCGGAACGCCTCGTAAACCTTATCGCTGATAGCAAAATCAGTGGTCAGGAGCGTCGCCCTAAAGTTTTGCTTCTCGACCTTAAAGGATTCGAGCCCCCCGATCTTTCCGGCGACCAGTCGGCGTACAAAATAGAAAGCCGACTCATTGATACGACCCCGAAGAACGCTTGGCGTCGCGGCCGGGATCACTATATCCGGTTCGATCCCGCGCCCCCCGTATAAAACTCGGCCATTGGCGGTCGTTACGGGACTGCCGGCCGGTTTTGGTTTTACGTCCAGATCCGCTGTTTCGGGTTGATCCTCGCCGTGAGTGTAGTAATCGTATATCGAACCGCTCGAATAATCTCGCTGGAGCGAACGCCCAAACGGCGTGTAATATCTAGCCGTTGTCAGAGTTAAACCGGTGCCGTACGGCAGGCGGAAAAGCCTTTGAACTAAACCTTTACCAAAACTGTCGCTGCCGACAACCAGCCCGCGTGAATAATCCTGTATCGCCCCTGCGACGATCTCTGATGCCGACGCCGAGCCACCATTTATCATTACGACCAGCGGCAGATCCTCAGCAGAGTTACCGCTGGTCCGCAGGTCTCGCGTCTGGGCGGCTCCCGAACCTTTGACCGACACGACCGTCTGGCCGCCCGGCACAAATTGGCTGACAACGCCTACAGCTTGTTCGAGAATACCGCCGGGATTTCCTCTCAGATCGAGGATCAGGCTCTTCATTCCCTGCTGTTTAAGCTCTGCGATCGAAAGCGACAATTCCTCTGATGTAGTTTGTTGAAAACCGCCTGTCAGACCGATATAACCGATACTGTCGGGCAGCATGAACGTGTTGCGAATCGATGGCAGGGGAACACCGCCGCGAACTATTTCATACTCGATCGGCGCGGAATTTGAAACCCTTTCGACTTGAATTTTTACCGGTGTTCCGCGTTCACCGCGAACATTTTTAGAAACCTCGCTGCTCGTCCAATCCTTTGCATCCTTCCCTTCGACCGTGACAAACCGGTCGCCGTAACGCAGACCCGCTTTATCCGCCGGGGTATTTGGGATCACTGACTGAACGTAAACCCCGTCGCGATGGCGGAGGATTGAAACTCCGATCCCGTAAAACTGTGATGACTGCTCTTCGTCGAGTTTGCGAAACTCGTCGCGGGTAAAAAACGACGAATGCGGATCGAGCGTCCACAGCATGCCCTGCATCGAGCTGTCATTCACTTTTTCGCTGTCTACCGGGTCAACATAACTCGCGTCAAAGAGTTCGAGAGATTCTTTATAATCGGCCAGCAGTCGGTCGGTCGTATTCCCACCGTCGGCAGAACTCCGCGACGGCAACCGGCCAAATAGTCCTCCGACCACCGCCCCGAGGGCGATCAAAAGGATTGCGAATAATGTAAAACGGCTTTTCATAATTTAAGCGAATCGGGCAGCTTTCAATATAACATAGACGCCGGGCGGACGTTGGCAGGTTGGCTTACGTATCGGGCAACGCCAAATTTACTTTTTCGCGCCAAATAATTAACATTACATCTTTGCGAAATGAAACCTGAGATATCGATAATAATCCCGGCCTACAACGAAAGTGAACGCCTCGGCGCGCCGCTCAAGACCATTCTTGATTTTGTGGTCGCAAGCGAACTAAATGCCGAACTTATTGTCGTCGATGACGGATCGGGCGACGATACAGTCACGGTTGCGAACAATGTGTTCGCGACCTATCCCGGCGTGTCGTCGCGGGTCATGTCGTACGGAGCAAACCGCGGCAAAGGTTTCGCTGTAAAAACAGGCCTGTTGGCGGCGTCTGCGGACATTGCTCTTTTTACCGATGCGGATCTTTCGACCCCGATCCAAGAAATCTCAAAACTCGTCGACCCGATCCGAAGCGGCGAATGCGATGTCGCGTTCGGGTCGCGTGCCCTCGACCGTTCGCTGATCGGCACACACCAGCCGTGGCGCCGCGAACAGGGCGGCCGCGTTATGAATTTGATAATCAAGACAATGTCAGGCCTGCCATTTTACGATACGCAATGCGGATTTAAGGCATTTAATATGACTAAATTCCGCCCGCTGCTCGATATGATGAAGATCGACCGATTTGGTTTCGACGTTGAATTTTTATTCGTCGCCGACCATCACGGTCTGCGGCTCCGCGAGATTCCCGTTCGATGGAATGACGTCGCCGGATCCAAGGTCAGCGTCTTTCGCGACACGCGGCGAATGATCAGCGAATTGTCACAGATCCGATCGAACGCAAAAAAAGGATTATACGATTTGCCGCAAACTTAATGTATTATTAAGACGCTATGCAAACGATTTATAAAACACCCGCGAACGAAATCAGTGGCACAATCCTCGAAAGCATTAAAGCCCTGTATGGCGATAAGCAGATCGAAATATCGGTAATGGAGCAGGACACCACCGAGTATCTGCTTAGTTCGGAAGCTAATCGAGATCAGCTTCTTCGCGCTATTGACGATATTGAACATGGTCGCAATATCGTTACACCCGTTCAGGAACAATTTAAGTGAGAACGATCTCATTTCACAACGAAGCTTTTGACGAGTACAACGCCTGGGCTCGAACTGATAAAAAATTATTCGCCCGGCTGCATAAGCTGATACTTGATACGGCACGCGATCCGTTCGGGGATTGGAAAACCGGAACCGCTAAAAGGAAATCTGTCGGGATATTGGTCCCGGCGACTGACGGAAAAACACCGAATCGTTTACAAGGCCACTGAAATGAACATCTTTATCCTCAAGTGCAAATACCATTACTAGCATGCCCGCTAAGTTAAACGTAAACATCGACCATGTCGCCACGATCCGCGAGGCTCGTAAAACTATCGAACCCAGCATTATCACCGCAGCGGTCATATGCGAACAGGCTGGTGCCGACGGGATAACCGTTCATCTGCGAGGTGACCGGCGACATATCCAGGATCGCGATATCGAGCTTTTGCGCGATGTCGTCACGACCTATCTAAATGTCGAATTGGCCGCCACCGATGAAATGGTCGCGATCGCGATCCACACAAAACCGGACGCCGTGTCCCTTGTTCCCGAAAACCCGACCGAAGTGACCACCGAAGGCGGTTTGAATGTCGCCGGTAATTTCGAAGCGATAGCATCGGCCGTTAAAGCTCTAAAGGCTGCCGGAATTTTTGTCAGTATTTTTATCGACCCGGATATCGAACAGATTGACGCCGCAAAAAAAGCGGGCGTCCAGCAGATCGAACTCTGCACCGGCGAATATGCACAACTGACGCTCAGCTCGCGTGCCGCCCACGGCGAAGGTGCTCAAAAGGCGGCTGCCGAAATTTCCCGCATCGCATCCGCCGCCGTCCACGCTCAATCCCTCGGCTTGATCGTCGCTGCCGGGCACGGTCTAACCTACCGCAACGTCGCCGCACTTGCCGCCATTCCAGAAATTACCGAATTTAACATCGGCCATAACATAATTTCGCGGGCCGTATTTGTTGGCTTAAATCAGGCGGTGAAGGAAATGATCGAGGCCATTCAGGTTTAACCTCAGCGTGTAAGCGATTCTTTTACGGCCCGCCATGCAACCTTTTTGGCCGAACTTAACTCTTTTAGTTTGAAAATATAAAATTTCTGACTGGAGATAAAAGCATGAAGGTCGCCCGCTGTTTCTCATTCTTCCTCATTTTCCTGTTCCCGGTCCTGACTTCCGCACAGCCCGCAGCAGACGCGGCCAGCGAGAAGCAGCGAAAGCTTTCGATCATCGTTGATCAGATCCTCGCCGATATTCCGTCATTTCGTTTGGGCGCGAATCGGGCATTTTTGTATGCGAAAGGCGGCAGCCTGATTTGCAAATTCGAATCCGAACGCTCAAACGCAATGCTGCGGGCAGCGATCGGCGAGCTGATAAATGCCCAGGCCATCGCCGAATCGGAGAAAAAGCCGAATGTCCAAAACGAACTGCTTACGAGCCAGATGACCCGGCCGCGGGTTTTGAATACGGTTGCCGTTTGCGACGCGGAGTTCGCCCTCGAGAGTTTTTACAGGACACGGCCCGTCGCCGTTGAGAGATCGATTTCGGCCGGACTAACAAAGCCTTCGAAAATATCGTCCGGTAACCAATACGATCCGCAAATCGCCCAAAACGAACTAAATCTCGAACAAACCCTGATGCATCGTGCGGCCGATCAAAACCCGGATCGAGCACTTGCATTGCTAAAGGAATCGCTCAAACGCGGCGTCACCGCTCAAACATTTAATCTGCTGCAAAAGCTGAACGCAAAAGATCCGGACGAAGCCACCAAACAAACCTCAATCGCTCTCGATAGCCTGATACAAAAGGGTTTTGGAAACGCCGGGCGGCCGGATCAGCAAAATATCCAGGTCGCCACAACCTTTCTCACAGAGTTTATGCGGGCCAGGCAGCCGAACGATAAAGGCCTAAAATTTGACGATTCTCAATTTAAGAGTCTCGCAGAGAAATTGTTTACTGTCTTTCTGGATCCGGCAAACAGCAACTATTATTTCCAACCACAGTCGTTGATTCAGTATGC
>JBGTCS010000122.1:0-2094 GCA_041748715.1 Pyrinomonadaceae bacterium
ATGCCTTTAGATGACGAGGATTCGACCTAGGTAAAGCCCTTAGACGCTGGAATCGCTTGGCTATTGCATCCAATGTCCCAACCAGTTTCCACCGTTCTGCAAGTTGAAGGTTGTCGAGGATTTCGTTGTTCATAAATTTCCAGTTCCAAGTTTTCCACTCCAATATGTGCAAAAGCCGTGCCGCTGCGGTTCCAAAGTACATAGAAACTTTTTATGGAAATGTACCCGAAATTGTACCCGATAATAAAAAAATAGCGTCAAGGTAAACCAACCTGTGACGCTAAGTCATTATAAATATTGAAGATATTTGGTGGCCAGAGACGGGGTCGAACCGCCGACACGCGGATTTTCAGTCCGCTGCTCTACCAACTGAGCTATCTGGCCACGTTTTGCATTAAGTGTGCGACTCGATGCGAATTTGTAAGTGTAAATAAGCCACTTAGCGATGTCAAATCTTACCCGGTTATTTGGCGAAAAGGACGATAAGTCGCGGCCAACTTGTAGCCGCATGCGGCCCTCGCCTATAATTTACCCGCTGAGAACTTGATGTCGCGGCCAAACTCTGATGTCATTATTTGATTCTGTGGAATTATCCGCTGTCTTTATCGAATCTAACCGACACGGGAATATAGTTCTAAAATTCATATGCTAAAAATCACTTTTTTTTCGATCATAATCGCATTTATTGGTATTGGGGTGGGGTGTGGAGACTCGTCATCTCTGAATTCAGAAACAAAGACAAATGTAAATATTAACGCCGTTCCGCCGCCGAGCATCGAACCGGTAAATCTATCGCCGGTTGTTACGCCTACGCCGACCGCCGCTCCGACGATCACCGCCAATTCTACAATCCCGCCGAGAGGAACACCGACGCCCGGTATACCGAGCGCCGCGGAGTTGAAAAAGAAACCAAAGCCAGGCATGACCCCGACCCCCGGAATTCCTTCTGCGGACGAAATTCGCAAAGCTCTCGGCCAGCCGGCGACAAATGTGAATGCAGCCGGCCCGGCTATGATGAAAGAGGTTCCGATGATGAAGAGCAACCGGAAACCTGGCGGAAAGCCGCAATAGTTTCGCACGATCTCCTATTTCTGACCGCAAGCAAATTAAAAGAGGCCGCCATTTCGGGCAGCCTCTTTATCTTTACAGTGTCCGTAAAATTACGCTGTCGCGGCTTCGGTTTTGGTAGGAAAGCCGAGCTCGGCTTTGACATCCACCTCAATACGCTCCAAAAGTTCGATATTGCCTTTGAGCATGTTTTTAACGTTATCGCGACCCTGACCAAGGCGTTCGCCCTTGTATGAGAACCAGGCCCCGCTCTTATCGACGATGTTTTGATTTACGGCCAAATCGAGCAGGTCGCCTTCGCGCGAAATGCCTTCGCCGTACATAATGTCGAACTCCGATTCGCGAAACGGCGGAGCACATTTATTTTTAACCACCTTAACGCGAGTGCGGTTGCCGACCACTTTGTCGCCGTCCTTGATCGCTCCGATGCGGCGGATGTCGAGGCGAAGACTGGCGTAGAATTTGAGAGCTTTTCCGCCCGTCGTTGTTTCGGGCGAGCCAAAAAATACACCGATCTTTTCTCTAAGCTGGTTGATAAAAATAAAACAGGTGTTCGAGCTCGAGACGATCGCAGTTATTTTTCTCAGAGCCTGTGACATCAGACGAGCCTGCAAACCCGGCAGAGAATCGCCCATTTCACCATCAAGTTCCGCTCGCGGCACGAGTGCGGCGACCGAATCGATAACGATGACATCGACACTGTTCGAACGTATAAGAGTTTCGGCGATCTCGAGAGCCTGCTCACCCGAATCGGGCTGGGAAATAAGCATATCGTCGATCCTGACACCGAGTTTGGTCGCATATTCCGGGTCCATTGCGTGCTCGGCGTCGATGTATGCGCAGATGCCGCCCGATTTTTGAGCGGAGGCGACAACCGTCAACGCAAGTGTCGTTTTACCCGAACTTTCAGGTCCGTAAACCTCGACGATCCGGCCTCGAGGGAAACCGCCGACGCCGATTGCGGCGTCAAGACTGAGACAGGTAGTCGAAATAGCCCCAATATCCTGGTGCGGCCTTTCGCCCAAA
>JBGTCS010000123.1:0-6230 GCA_041748715.1 Pyrinomonadaceae bacterium
TCGCCAAGCCGCAAACGTTTATGAATTTAAGCGGGGAAGCGGTGAGCGGTTTGATCGCCAAGGACGATCGGTCAATCGATAGACTGATCGTCATCTCGGATGATCTTGCGTTGCCATTTGGCACAATGCGGATCCGCCCGAGGGGAACTCACGGCGGCCAAAACGGCTTGAGATCGATCATCGAGTGCCTGCGAACTCAGGATTTTATTCGCCTGCGGATCGGCATACAGCCGGAACACCCGGTTCGTGACGCCTCGAAATTTGTTTTGGAGAATTTCGCGAAAAGCGAGACCGAAACACTTGAAAAGATATTGGACGAATCAGCCGACGCGGTGCGCTCCATAATAACCGATGGGATTGACGCGGCGATGGGCAAATTTAATTGATATTTTATTGGTCTTTGATCTTAGATTTTTGATCTTTGAGCAAGAAAAAATGTAATCCGTTCGAAGATCGAAGATCAAAGGTCAAAGATCAAAAGGAGAAATAAATGGCAAAGAGAACGTACGAAGTTATGTATATCGTCAATCCGGAAACGGAAGGCGAAAAGATCGAGAAATTGAACGAAGCTGTCGGGAAATTGATCGAAAAAGAAGGCGGCGAGGTTATTCGCATGGATGACATCGGCATCAGAAATCTCGCTTATCCGATCCAGAAAAAACAGACCGGACATTATGTTCTGTTTGAGGTCGAAGGCTCAGGCCAGGAGATTCTCGAGCTCGAACGCCGTATGCGTGTCAACGCTCTAGTGATGCGATTCATCACGGTTCGCGTCGACGAAGATCGCAAACGTGCGGATAAGTTTCGTGCAAAACGTGAAGCTAGGCTTTCAAAGCGTGCAGCTTTCCGCGGAACCGCAGAGAATACGGAGGCACGGGCCGAGGCATAGTATTAGCCCGATAGGAGAAAAGTTATGGCAGAAAACGATATAGAAGTAATGAATGATCGAGATGGATTTGGCGTTGGCGAAGACGTTATCGGCGATCGTCCGCGGCGTTATCAGCGCCGCCGTCCGCGAAACGTGGTGCCTGATTATCTGGATTGGAAGGATGTCGATCTTTTGAGGCAGTTCATACCGGAACGCGGTAAGATCATGCCGCGTCGCATTTCGGGAATATCGGCAAAAGATCAGCGCCGCCTGGCAAAGGCGATCAAACGTGCACGCTCAATGGCAATGCTGCCGTTCGGCGCGGACTAAACAAGTCGGCAGTGGCCGGTGGTCTGTGGTCAGCAAAAGATTCTGACCACGGACCACCGACCACTGACCACTTCTGAAGGAGAATTATGGCAAATACAACTATTTTATTACGCGAAGACATGGAGCACATCGGCGGACGCGGCGAGATCGTTAAGGTCAAAGCCGGTTACGCTCGCAATTACCTGCTTCCGCAAGGGTTTGCGACGCTGGCGACAAAAGGCAACGTAAAGCAGATCGAACAGGAACGTACATCGCTCCTTAAAAAGGCTGCGATCGAACGTGCGACCGCTGAGGCCCAGCACGAACAAATGTCGTCGATCACGCTCACATTTGAACGCAAAGCCGGCGAGCACGGAACGCTTTTTGGTTCGGTGACATCGATGGATATTGCTGAGGCGTTAAACGCCAAAGGCTATGAGATCGACCGCCGAAAGATCGCTCTCAAGGACGCGATCAAGGAAACCGGCGAATATACGGTCGATGTAAAACTTCATCGCGACGTGACGCTGACCGTCCCGTTCACGGTTACTGCTGAAGGCGGCGAAGTCGAAGAAAAGGACGAGAAAAAAGCAAAGGCTGAGCCGAAAGCCGAAGAAGCTAAGTCTGAAGCTGCGGAAACTGTCGAAGGCACAGACGAAACGGTTGAAACCGGTGACGCGGCTGACGAAACGGCAGATTAGTCTAGTAAAGCGGAAAACCGAACGCTTCCGATAGTGCAAAATATCGAGAGCGACCAAGATCAGAGACTGCAAATTTATAATTGCGGTCTCTTTTTTATTCACTATGGAATACAACGGTGCTAACAAAACATTCACAAATATGTCATTAAAAAGCTTTGCCCTTTTATTCGCCCTCGTCGGGGCCATCACCGGAGCTGGTTGCACAACTCAAAAAGTCTCCACATTTAGCCTGACAGGCGACATTGGCAACTACAAGGGGCAGACGCTTGTCCTGTCGCAGGAAGAAGATATCAACCGAAAACAAAATCGCGTCATCGGCAACATCGCTGTCGACGACAAGGGACATTTTGACGTCGCCTATGATCTCGAACCGCATATTTACACGCTGAATTTTGACGGCAAGACTAAAGTCACTTTCGCCGTCGGCAAAGGTCAAAAAGTCTCGATCTCCGGCGACGCCAACGTGCCGGCCACTATAAAAGCCGGAGGTTCGCCCGATACCGAAAAATTAGCGGCTTACGAGGCGTTTAGGAAAGAATCACTAAATCGATTGGTAGTTTCTGTTCGTGATCAAATCCAAGCGTTAAAGGACAAAAACACGCCGGAAACCGATCCGCAAATGATCCGTTTGAGCGGGCTGGAGATCGATAATTACATAAAGCACAAAAACGAGTTGATGAAGTTTGTCGAAGAGAATATGGGAACCTCGATCGCGGTATACGCGACGTCGATCAGGTGGGACGGCGACAAGCACATGCCGTTTCTCGATTCTCTCTCCAAAGCATTCGAAAATGAGCACGTCGGATTGGCGATCACAAAAAAATTAAAAGAAAAAGTAGATATTCTTCGCGGTACGAGTGTCGGCGGCACGGTTCCCGATATCAAGATGCCGGATAAGGATGGCCGCGAGATCGCTCTTTCATCAATAAAAGCGAAATATATTTTGATCGATTTTTGGGCGAGCTGGTGTGCCCCGTGCCGGGCCGAGAGTCGAGATATTGTCGATCTTTATAACAAATTTAAGGACAAGGGTTTTGATATATTTGGCGTCGGTCTCGAATCTGAAAAGCAAAATTGGCTACTCGCGATTGAGGCCGACAAGCGGATGTGGGCAAACGTCTCGACTTTTCAGGAATTTGAAACGCCGACAGCGTTTGAATATGGTATCACCTCGCTGCCCGCAAACTTTGTGGTGGATGCGAATCGAAAGATCGTTGCCAAGAATCTGCACGGCGACGAACTGAGGTCGACGGTCGAGAAATTATTCGTTGAATGATCGTTAAAAATAGCCCAAATATCGACTTCGAAATCAAAAGTCGGGCCTGTCAGATTACGACATAAAAAATCGCTGCCGATTCTTTGAAAGGGAATTGGTATGAGAGTAAGATTAGAGACTGCAAAATAAAATTTGCGGTCTTTTTTTCCTTCGGATTGGCAATGTTTCCACGCCAGTTCGGTCTTAGTTCACAATTCTCGGAGCAAATTCACCTGATGGCGAGCGTTTTTCCTGATTCACGAAGAGAGCAATATTTAGAAAAGCCGCTGCCATCGAGCGAAGAGAGCGAACGCGTGATCCTGGGCGCGATTTTGCTTGATAATTCGGTAATTGCCGAGGCTGTCGAGCATCTCAAACCCGAAGATTTTTACTCGCCCTTGAATCGCCGCGTTTTTGCCGCGATGATCGCTTTGTTTGAAAAACAAAAGCAGATTGATCCGATCCTGATCGGCGAAGAACTAAAAAAAGAAGGCTCGATCGATTCGTTCGGTGGTATAACGACGATCACAAATCTGACGTTTGGTCTGCCGCATTTTTCAAACGTAGCTGAATATATCAAGGTCGTTCGCGACAAGGCTTTGGTTCGCAATCTTATCCGAACCTGCAACGCGATCACGGGCGAGGCACTTGCCGAAGAGGACGATGCAGAGGTCATAATCGACCACGCCGAACAGGCCGTCTTTGCGTTGGCCGAAGCTAGAACGCGTCAGAGTTTTTCGAGAATTGCCCCCATCGCGGACCGCGTTTTGGCCCGGGTTAAGGAATACGCTGCTGGTGAGGGAACCGGGATCACCGGTTTATCGACCGGGTTTCGCGAACTGGATGAGATGACGTCGGGATTGCAGCGGACCGATCTCGTAATTGTCGCCGGACGTCCATCGATGGGGAAAACGGCACTTTGCCTGACACTCGCACAGAATGCTGCGCTTTATTCGAACGCCGTTGTCGCCGTCTTTTCACTTGAAATGTCCAAGGAACAGCTCGTCACTCGTATGCTGGCCTCCGAGGCTCATATCAACGCTCATCGTTTTCGCACCGGTCATCTGATGACCAACGAATGGGAACGGCTCGCGAATGCGATCGGGACCTTGTCCGGCGCGCGACTATTTATCGATGATACTCCGGGAATATCGGCGCTGGAGATCCGTGCCAAATGCCGCCGATTGGCAGCGGAGCAAAAACAGTTGGACTTGATCGTGATCGATTATCTACAGTTGATGGGCGGATCAAAGCGAACCGAATCGCGTCAGCAGGAAGTCTCGCAGATATCGCGTGAACTAAAAGCTCTGGCCAAGGAAATGGATGTTCCGGTCGTCGCACTATCACAGCTCTCGCGTGCTCCGGAAGCCCGTAATCCGCCAAAACCGCTAATGTCTGACCTCCGCGAATCAGGCAGTATCGAGCAGGATGCCGATGTCGTCGCCTTTATCTACCGCGAGGATTATTACAACGAAACCGACGAAAACAAGGGCATCGCCGAGTTGATCGTTTCAAAACAAAGAAACGGCCCCACCGGTACGGTCAAGTTGGCGTTTCTCAAGGAATTTACGAGGTTTGAAAATTATTTTGGCGGCTAAAAAGCTCCCCTCCTTACGAAGGAGGGGTGGACGCCGCTTTGGGCGGACGGGGTGGTTCTCTTTTGTAAAGGAAGTATCAATTCAACGACGACTGTGTACAAACGTAGCAAAACCGACATACACAACCTACCAAGGGTCGCGGGTTACAGAAAAGCGTTGCGGCAAAATTTAACAACAGCCGAAGCAGCATTCTGGAATATGGTCAAGAATTCCAGACTGGATGGACGAAAATTTCGACGTCAGCACAGCGTCGGAAATTATATTCTGGATTTTTATTGTCCGTCTGAGAAAATTGCTATCGAGTTGGATGGCGAAATACATTTTAACCCTCGGCCCAAGTTAAATGATCGGTCACGACGGTTGTTCATTGAACCCAGATTAGGCGATAGAAACTTTTTGCCCGCGAATCACGCGAATGAACGCGAATAAAAGAAATTCTTCTGAATTTTTGCTAAGTGAATTATGCAAAGCTGGTTTCTTTTTCGCGTCTTTTCGCGTAATTCGCGGGCAAAATTCCTAATGCGTAATTTGGGTTGAATCTCAAGGAATCATGGTGATACGTTTTGAAAATAAGCGTGTCTTTGAAGATTCTGATTGGGTTCTCGACGTTATCCGGAGTCACTTTGGCTGGACAGAGAGAACCACCCTGTCAGCCGAAAGGCTGCCACCCCTCCTTCGTAAGGAGCGGAATTAAATAGGAGAATTATGTCCGAAGATCTAAGATATCCGATCGGCGATTTTGACCGGAATTATGTCTTATCTGCCGATGCTCGTCGCGAAAGGATAGCGGTCATCGCCGACCTACCCAAAAACGTTGAAGCGGCAGTCGCGGGATTAACCGAAGCCCAGATCGATACGCCGTATCGTCCCGACGGTTGGACCGTGCGGCAGACGGTTCACCACATCGCCGACAGCCATCTGAACGCATATATTCGTATAAAACTCGCTCTCACCGAAGACGAGATCCCCACAATCATCCCTTATTTTGAGGACCGCTGGGCCGAACTCGGCGATAGTAAACTGCCGATCGACGTTTCGCTCAAAATGATAGACGGCCTGCATACTCGCTGGGCCGCCTTGCTCGAATCAATGTCGGACGAAGATTTTGAAAAAAAATTCAATCACCCCGAAACCGGCGAATGGAGGATCGAGGGAGCCATCGCTTTATACGCCTGGCATTCCCGCCATCACACGGCCCATATTACCCATCTGCGTGAAAGAAATGGGTGGTAGAGTAATTGGCAACGGAGTTCTAAATGAAAAGGAAATCAATAATAGCAATGATGGTTAGCGCAGTCTTGACCGCACTGTTTCTTCTGCTTTGGGCCGCTGGATTTCTATTCGCGGGCGCGGCGGTGGGAAATCTAATCCACCTGTTCTTACTATTGTCGTTCGTAACAGGACTCGGATTTATTGTCGGGTTGGCCTTTTTACTTATTAGTTTGGTTCAAAAAAAGTAAGATAGCGACTACGGCAATTGAATCTCTACGTTTCGCGGT
>JBGTCS010000124.1:0-12913 GCA_041748715.1 Pyrinomonadaceae bacterium
GGTTTGACCATGGCATTGACACTGTTTTCTCTTAATTTTTTAGGCGACGGATTGCGTGACGCACTCGATCCGCAGACTCGTAAATTTTAATTCATGAGCAACGACAACGGCACAATTTTATCGGTCGACGGACTCAAGACCTATTTTATGACCGAGGACGGCGTGGTCAAGGCCGTGGACGGCATCTCGTTTGAGCTAAAAAAGGGCGAAACTCTCGGCATCGTCGGCGAATCGGGAAGCGGCAAATCGGTCACAAATCTTTCGGTGATGCGGCTCATTCCCGAACCGCCGGGCAAGATCGCCGGCGGCAAGGTCATATTTGATGGTATTGACGTTTTGAATCTTCCGCTCGACGAGGTCCGAAAGATCCGCGGACGCCGGATAGCGATGATCTTTCAGGATCCGATGACGTCGCTAAATCCGTTCCTTAAGATCTCGACTCAGTTGACTGAGGTGACGCGTCTGCATCTTGGCCATTCAAAAAAAGAGGCATACGACCACGCTATCAAAATGCTCGAATTGGTCGGCATTTCAGACGCCAGGCAACGCATCAACGGCTATCCGCATGAATTCTCAGGCGGCATGCGGCAACGCGTGATGATCGCGATCGCACTTAGCTGCGATCCGGAATTATTGATCGCCGACGAACCAACAACCGCTTTGGATGTGACCATCCAAGCACAGATACTTGAGCTCATTAAAGACTTGAGATCCCGCATGGGCACGAGCGTCATTCTGATCACTCACGACCTCGGCGTAGTCGCCGGAATGACGGATAAGATCATCGTAATGTACGCCGGAAAGGTCTTTGAACAGGCTCCAACGCGAGAGCTGTTTGCCGCACCGGCGAATCCATACACAAAAGGACTATTAAGAAGCGTGCCCGACCCGGCGCACGAACAGGGCAAAGATCTATATCAAATCCCCGGCCTGCCGCCGGATGTGGCCCGTCTGCCGCCTGGATGCCCTTTTGCGGAGCGTTGCGAACGCGCGGTTGATATTTGTCATACCGAATTTCCGCCATTTGTGCAGATAAACGAAGACCATCATTCGCTCTGCCATTTTGCGGCAGACGTTTACGCCGAATCACTATTGGAGCAAAAATCGAAATAATGGCGGAAAGTAACGGAAACAACCTGATCTCGCTTCAGAATTTAAAGGTCTATTACCGATCCGGCGGCGGGATATTCAGCACATCGAGGACCGTCAAAGCGGTCGATGGCGTTTCGCTTGAAATAAAAAAGGGCGAAACACTCGGTCTGGTTGGCGAGTCCGGCTGCGGCAAATCCACTCTTGGCAAAGCGATTCTGCGTCTGACCGAACCGACCGGCGGCAGCGTTTATTATAACGGCCAAGATCTCGCGAGCCTTTCCCGTTCGGCGATGCGCGAGCAGCGGCGGCATCTACAGATGATCTTTCAGGATCCGTATGCGAGCCTCAATCCGCGAATGACCGTCGGCAATATCATTGGCGAGCCGATCCGCACTTTTGGGCTCCAGGGCAGCAGTTCGGTCGATCAAAAAGTTCAGGACCTGATGGAGACTGTCGGCCTGAGCCGCCGGTTTATAAAACGCTATCCTCACGAATTTTCTGGCGGACAGCGACAAAGAATCGGCATCGCCCGGGCTCTGGCGGTCGATCCGGAATTTATTGTGGCAGACGAACCGATATCGGCGCTTGATGTGTCGATCCAGGCTCAGATCATGAATTTGATGGCCAAGCTTCAGGCCGAAAAGGATCTGACCTATTTGTTCATTTCGCATGATCTGCGAGCCGTTCGCCATGTTTCGGATCGCGTCGCCGTAATGTATCTCGGCCGGATCGTCGAGCTGGCGAATGGCCGTGACATTTACGGCGAACCGCTAATGCCGTACACAAAAGCTCTTATTTCTGCGGTACCGGTTCCAGATCCGGCAATCGAACTCAGCCGTGAACGAATAATTCTTAGAGGCGACGTGCCGTCGTCGATAAATCCGCCGTCGGGCTGCCATTTTCATACTCGCTGCCAATATGCGATCGATGCCTGCTCGACGGTTTCCCCACAGCTTGCCCAGATTAAACCAAGCCACTTCGCGGCCTGCATACGAATCAGTCCGGAACATCCGCACATCGAAGAAAATTCCGCCGCCGGCCTCGGAAATATTGGCGCGGGCGAATAACCTCGCGACGGCGAGCACAGGTATTTAAAACTTTTGAATATAAAAAAAGAGGCCGCCAATCTGGCGACCTCTTTTTGCATCATTTGTAGACCGTCGGTAGAAATTACTACGACGTTGCGGTTTTGTGATTTTCGGTGTTGCGAAGCTCTTTGACGCGGTTGTGAGCCGCAAGTATCGCTTGGTGTTGCTGCCGAACAACAGACTCGACGTTCGACGGCAGAGCAATTTTTAACGCATCAGCGTAATCGTCTTTCGCATAGTCTTCGCCGCGTTCGCATTCGTTGAGGATCGCGCCTTCATCTTTGCCCGTCACCAGCGATTTGATGTCCATCCAGCCGCGGTGAACCGCTGCCGACATGCTGCCGCTCGATTCGGGATCGCCGCCCAGATTGCGAACAAGCCCCTGTAGAACGCCTGCGAATTCAGATCTTTGCTGTGAGAATTGGTAGAAAAGTGTCTTGAGTTCCGATCGCTCGATTCCCTCCGCAGCGACCTTGTAACCTTCCTGACCGTCCTTACAGGTTTCGATCAAACCGTTAAGCGTCGAAATCACGTCCGAATTTGGAATAGGTTCCTTCGAATCGATCGTTGCGTCTTCGGTTATAGGCTTTGTTGCTTCATAATCGTTAATCATATTTTTCTCCTCCAAATAAATTGCCAATAAAATTACTATCGACAAAAATCGCAAATCGGTCGAACATTTCGGAAATGATCTTTCTTATCTCCGATCGCGAATTACTCGTCTTATTCAGACTATTACTAAATGTTCGATTTGAAAGTAATGTACCAAACATAGGACGATAATGTTGGTAAATGGACGGAGCGTCGCCGATAACTCATCGAATCGGAACGGTTTTCAAATAGTGGCTTCTTTCTTTTTCGTGAAAACCGGACGCTATTAGCTCTTTTTGCAGGTACATATTAAATCGGAGTTGCCGGCGCTATTTAAATTCTCGAATGGCGGCGAAAGTCCCTTTTGACGCGTCATACAATTGTGCATCAGAAACTTGCAGAAAAATTTGGTTTTGATCGGATTGCGGACGACAGCGGGTTTGCCATCGCTGTTGTCGACGAAACTTCGCACGAGGTGTCGACCGCAAATAACAATTCGATCTGCCGCAACCTAAACCCGGACGGCAAATTTGAGGGAATGTGCGCGGCTTTTTGCGGAACGGCCCTCGCCGAAACGGCTGAGGTAGGCTCGGCAGTCTCGTTTACCTGCCACGCCGGTCTCGAATGCAGAGCGTTGCCGCTGCGCTGCAACGATAAAGAGTTTGTCGCGATCGTGGGCCGGACATTTGCCAATGCGGAAAATTATCGTAAAGCCACCGAGCGGTCAATTACGGGCGATTGGAAGCAGTATTCGCCTTCTGAATTTTTTGACAACATCTTGATCACCGGTTCGGTGGCAGCACTCGATAAAACAGCACAGAAGGTCGAAAGCATTATTGCCGAATCGAAGGAAAGTGTTAACGAAATGCCGCCCGTCGCCGAACAACCAGAACAGGTCGAAGCGAAGCAAAGATCATATCCACGTCCGCACAAAAAAACTGCGCCCGCGATCTCAAACATCGTCGAACGTTTTAATCGCGAACAGGGCCTCGACTTGACACCGGCTAGACCTGAACCGCCGGAAGAGCCTATAAACGAGCCGCATGTTAGCCAGAATTTGGTTCCTGAGCCCGCACCAGCATCACAGGAAAGGTCGGTGACCAACGCGAAACGGGCCGCCGAAGCAGGTGCATGGCGTTCTTTTTTTGGTTCACTTTTAAAAACCGACTATGCCCAAGCGGCCGACTCAATCCTCGAGTTTGTTTCACAGCAATATAATTTGTCTGCGCTTATGTGGCTGGAAAAAAGGGACAATCGTCTTGAAAATGCAGCCGGCTTTGGCAAAATGAAAAAGCGGAAAGTGCGACTCGGCATCGCTTGTGATGACCCGCGATTAATGGAGGCCCATCAAAATGAGATGCCGCTCGAACTTCAGGAAAGGTCAAGTTCCCCGTCTGAGCCGAGTTCGCGAGTGATGTCATTATTCCCGATCGGCGTTGGCGGAGAAATTTCGGCGGCGATCGCTGTCCTCGAGCAGATCGAGGATGACACGACAAAGAAACAGATTGCCCGGATTTGTCACTCGATCGCCTCGCAGATGGAAATTTTGCGGCTCCGTAACGCCGTAACGAATGGCGAGACGCTATCAAATGCTGTCAGGTATTTCAGCGAGGGCCTGAAACGGATCGACGCCCCTGATCTCTGGCTTAATTTGACCCAAAACGCCGCCGAGTTGTTAAAAGCGGAACGAGCATCGCTGTTGGTTTATGACGAGAAAGCCGAGGCTCTAGAGATCAAGGCGATGATCGGGTCACGTTCGCAGCCGCCTGAGGTTCAGGAGGTCGGCGGACGCGTCGCCCGTGTTGTTTTTGAAAAAAACAAGCCCGTCTCGGTCTTTGATGTCGGACAGACTGGACTGCCGCCGGCCCCCGTCGGCCGTGAATATAAGACGGCGTCCTTTTTGAGTTATCCGATCTCGCTCGGAAAGCGTAAGATCGGCGTTATGAATTTTACAGATAAGGCGTCGGGCCAGGCGTTTGACCGACACTCGGTTGAGTTATTTCAGGCTATCGCTCCGCAGCTCGCGATTGCCATCGACCGCGCATCGCTCAAGGAAAAAGCGGGCGAATTCGAACAGCTCTCGGTGACCGATCCGCTGACTGGCCTTTTGAACCGCCGTTATATGGAGGAACGACTGACAGAGGAGATCAAGCGTTCGAACCGACACGGTTTTCCGATGAGCTTTATGATGGTCGATGTCGACAATTTTAAATCCTATAATGACGACTTTGGACACCCGGAAGGCGATGAGGCGTTAAAACTGGTCGGCCATGTCATTCGCGAAACGCTTCGCGGAGCCGATGTCGCGGCCCGTTTTGGCGGCGAGGAGTTTTCGATCCTGCTGCCGCAGACCACGGGCGAGGAAGCGGCCGCGATCGCCGAACGCATCCGCAAAGGTATCGAATCGGCGGATTTTGTAAAACGACAGGTTACCATTAGTATCGGCATCGCTACCTGTTCGGCTGAGTTATGTACTTCGAAGGACATGATTTTGGCGGCCGATAAGGCACTCTATGAAGCCAAACGCCAGGGCCGCAACCGGGTTTTATCGTATGAGCAAATGCAGTTTAAGGCGACGGGCAACAACCTTTAATGAGAAGACTTTCGGAAAACAGAATATTCGCCAGAAATAATCCATCCGATTTTATCGGCCGCAGCGTTCAACTTGATCGTTTAATGGAGCATGCCAGGTCGGGTGGTGATAAAAATAGCGGACTTATATTACTGTCCGCCCCGTCGGCGGGTGTTTCCGAGCTGATGAGACAGGCTTACGATCGCCTTTTTGTCGAGCAGGATGAGGTCATACCTTTCTATTTCGAGGTCCGTCAGAGCGATCGGACGGCGCAAGGAGCGGCGTTGCGCTTCTTGTGCGAATTTTTGCTTCAGACGGTCGCTTTCCGCCGACGTGATTCGCGCATCATCGACGCCTCGCCCGAAATGGCCGAGATCGCCGAGCTGGCTATCCCGTCCGACGGATACTGGATCGATCGGCTGGTCGAAACATACAATGGCGAAAGCAGATTAGGCGACGACCGTGCTTTTGTCCGCAACTGTTTGAGCGCTCCGCTTCGAGCGGCGGCGAACGGGGCCCGTGCCTTTGTGATGATCGATGACCTGCACGCGGCCAACTATCTCGATGGCGGCGATGGTTTTTTTGATGATCTCCGCGACATTTTTACCCGAGCATCGATACCATTCGCACTCGCCGGGCAGAGACGTTTTCTGTACGCCAAAGTGGCGGCAGAATCGATAGCCGTCGACCCGTTCTCATTCTCAGACGCAGGTAAATTTGTTGAGAATCTTTCGACTAAAACGGGCGTAGCGATAAACGATCAAACGCGAGATTTAATCGCGGTTCAATTTGCCGGGAACGCTGGCCAGATCACTTCCCTGTTTGAATCGGCGGCCGCTAATGGCAAGTACCTTACCAGCTTTGACAATGTCGAGCAGATTTACACCGACGAACTATTCGGTGGCCGGATCGGCAAATATTTTGACGCAATGTTTGACCGGCTCATTCCGGACCCCAATATCCAAACACGGATCCTCAAGCTGCTGATCGAAAACATCACGGCTGTCGACGGCAAGATTCCTGTTTCATACTGGAAACGACATGCTGGCCTGGGCATCGAGGAATTGGATCATCTCCTGGATGCGTTGAACTACAACGAGATCGTCGGCGTCGGTTCAGCAACAGTTGAATTTGACACGGCCAATACAGTTTTAAGCGATTATATTATCGGGCGTTCGCGACTCGAATTAAACGGTGAATCGCGAGCCCTGGCAGTCGGAGAAACCCTTTCTGAAAATGTAAAACGGGCACCGCAATTGATGGCCCGATTCTATCGCCGCCGCTCAGCGATCGGCGTACGAAGTCTGATGAGGGCCTTTGACGGACGCCAGGTTTCGCCCGCATTGCTCGATTACTCCATTTTTAAAGAAACCCATAAAGGGGCCGACGACCAAACCATAATCGCTGCGATTAGCGACGACACCTCAAAATTAGTTCTGCCGCAGATCGTTTATTCGGCCCACACAGCGGCCTTTTATCCAAAACTAAACGAACTCTGCGACGCCGAACGCTCGGCCGTAGCTCTCGGTTTTTCGGATGCAGCATCAAAAGAGGAAATTGCGTGGATAGCCGTCGAGATCGATTCCAAGCTCGAAGCCACCCGCGAATTGGCCGAGTTTTGGTGCGACCGCCTCGAAATGGTGGCGTTGAACTGCAATTTTCCGCATTATCAGCTTTGGCTCATCGCCCCGGAGGGATTTTCGCCGGAAGCGATGGCGGTTTTACATGAAAGGAACGCTATCGGGTCAAGCCGTAAACAGATCGACCTGCTGGCTGGCATCCTCGGTGCCGCCGTTCAGCCCGTTAACAAAAACGCGGCACACGAATATGAGATCGTGATACCCATGGGCGAAGATACCGAAATGATCGCCGCACACACTATCGAGGAGATAGCCAAACGTCACAATTTCCCGGTCAAAGCGATCAATCAGATCAAAACCGCCCTTGTCGAGGCCTGCATAAACGCGACCGAACATTCGCTGAGTCCCGACCGACGCATATATCAAAAATTTTCTATCGACACCGACAAGATCACCCTCACTGTCTCAAACCGAGGCCTCCGACTAGCCGATAAGCCGCTAAAATCCGACCCGCGTCCCGACGAAGGCCGCCGCGGCTGGGGCTTAAAGCTTATTCAAGGCTTGATGGATGAAGTTACGGTCGAACAAACCGATGACGGCACGCGGATTACAATGGTCAAGCATCTCAAAGCCGCCTGATCAAGACCAATTCTCAACGCTGCATTGACTCCGCCGATGCCTTGCTATTCTCCTGACTTCGACCACTTTGAAAAAATAAGCTTGTGAAATGCCGCAAACTTGCCTTATAACTATTAGTGATAGTTGGTATAAGCTGTATTTGATTCACATTACATCCAGTTTCCGCGATTGGTCATCATAAGAGGCGACGAGGGGGATATGAGGTGCAAAATCCAAAAATTTGAATTTTTGACTAAGGCTGTGTTATCTTTAGTTCAGCGTTGCTGCTCGGGTCAACGTCAAACCCTTCCTTTTCACCATTCCTCTAGATACTTATCAATGACAAACATTATCGAAAACAAAATTAACTCGTTTATGGTTGTCGCGTTGGTTGTTTTGACAACGGTTTCGGCCTTTGGACAAGCGGCGCGTACGCCTCTGCTTCAGGAGCTCCAGGTTCAAACCGTAAGTTCCAACTTTGATCCGACGCCGTCGGCGACGCCGCCTTATGTACAAAAGACGGGCAGCGCGTCACCTTCGTCACCGGCACCGACGGGCATCCGTACGCTTTTTCCGGCCCTTGCCGAGGTCTCAATACCCGGCTATTCGGGCGTTTTGGTCGAATCGCTGGACGGAAATGTCGTGTTGGAAAGCAATCCGAGCTATACATTTAATCCGGCATCGAACGTCAAAATCGCGACCGCCTTTGCGGTCCTAAAAACCTTTGGCCCCGAATTTCGATTTTTGACAAACGTCTACACCGACGGTGCGATCGATCGCACGACCGGCGTTTTGCACGGCAATCTATACGTTTCGGGCAAAGACATGATTTTTAGTTATCAGCACGCAGTGTCGATAGCGAACGAGCTGAACAAGCTCGGTGTCCGTTCCGTCGAAGGCGATCTCGTGGTCACGGACGGATTTATTATGAATTACTCGGGCTCGGCGGCAGCATCGGGCCGAACGCTGGCTGCAACGATCGATTCGGCCAAGCGCAGCTCGGCCGCTACAAAAGCCTGGCTCAATCAACTCTCGTATTCCGGCAAATTTGGACAGGTCAACGGAATTCCCGGTGTTTCATTCTCGGGCAGTGTATATGTTCAGCCTTTGCCAACCAACCTCCAGATACTCTTCACTCACCAGTCCACACAGCTAAAAGATATCGTTAAAGCCACTCTTTGTTATTCGAATAACTTTCTCTCGGAGCGTTTAGGCGATCTGGTGGGCGGGCCGTTTGCGGTCGCCCGGATCGTGCAATTAAATGCGGCTGTTCCACCGCAGGAGTTTTCGCTTCAGACATCCAGCGGCCTCGGGTACAACCGGGTCACGCCGAATGCAATGATGCGGCTGTTGCGTTCGCTGCGATCTGAATTAGCTCGGTTCAAAATGAATTTCACTGATATCATGCCGGTCGCCGGGATTGATCGCGGCACGCTCGAAGGCCGGTTTGACGAAGATTTTGCCCGCGGCAGCGTCGTCGGCAAGACCGGCACGCTTAACAACACTGACGGGGGTGTCAGTGCCCTGGCCGGTGAGGTCAATACAAAGAACGGCAAACTGCTGTTTGTAATTTTTAACCAGCGTGGCAACGTCCGCAGATTCCGTTCATTTCAAAACGATTTCGTTTCGCTGGTACAGAATCAGTTTGGCGGCGCCACACCGATGATGTACGACGCAGTCTCGCTCGAAACCCGCTTGGCCGGCTCAAAGGTAAGCTATCCGGACGGTCGCAATAGAGGCAACTAACGACTCGTCAATAATAACGATTTCAAAGGGAAGCATTGCTCGTGCTTCCTTTTTTCTTTTTTGTGTTTCGCGTGAGATAATTCCCGCCTGACCCATGAATGAAAACGATCCAATTCAACCTGCCTCGGAATCGCCCGAATCGGTCGCCGAACCAGAAGCGGCTGGCAGCGTGAGCCAACCGCCCGCAAAGGCCTCCGCGACAAAACAAACCAGTGTAGCCCGGTCGGCCGGAGTCGTATCTATTGCGGTGATGTTTTCCCGGGTTTTGGGACTCCTGCGCGAAATGATCTTTGCCCGGTATTTTGGGGCCGGGTTTTTATACGATGCATATGTGGTCGCTTTTCGCATCCCAAACGTTCTTCGTGATCTGTTTGCCGAGGGAGCTCTGTCGGTTGCTTTCGTCAAGGTTTTCACCGATTACCAGGTCAACAAGGGCGAAAAGGAAGCGTGGCGCCTTGCGAGTCTTGTTTTGAATTTACTCGCGGTGATCCTGAGCGTTGTTTGCCTGCTCGGGATTCTATTTGCCCGCCAATTTGTCGATCTGGTCGCCGATGGGTTTTCGCCCGAAAAGGCGGCCCTCGCGACGACGCTGACGCAGATAATGTTCCCTTTCATTCTGCTTGTCGCCCTCGCTGCTCTCGCCATGGGCGTTCTGAATACGAAGGGCGTTTTTGGAATCCCGGCCTCGGCATCGACGGTTTTCAATATCGTTTCGATCGCCGTCGGCCTCGGTATGGCGTATTGGCTGAGCGGCGGCGGATGGCTCGATTCGGGTGATAAGAATGCGGTCCCTGATTTTCCGGCACAATGGGCCATCATCGGGATGGCGATCGGCACGTTGATCGGCGGAGCATCTCAGTTTTTAATGCAGATCCCGTCCTTGCTCAAGGTCGGTTTTCGATTTTCTCCGATCCTGAGTTTTACCGACGCGGGCGTAAAAAAGGTCATGGCCTTGATGGGACCCGCTATCATCGGCACATCGGCGGTGCAGGTCAACGTTCTGATAAATACATATTTTGTCTCGGGGATCGAGGGAGCTCAGGGCTGGCTGAGCTATTCGTTTCGGCTGATGCAGTTACCGATCGGTTTATTTGGAGTCGCCGTCGGAACCGCCGCGATCCCGGTCCTGTCGCGGCTCGCGAGCGAAGGAAAAATAAAAGATTTTCGCGATACGGTCTCGTCGTCGATGAATCTCGTTTTTCTGATGACATTGCCCTCGGCCTGCGGCTTGATCGTGCTGGGCGAACCGATCGTCCGGCTCATTTACGAACGCGGAAAATTTGACGAAACGGCAACAGCAATGTCAGCCGCAGCGCTCGCGGGCTACTCGGTCGGCCTGACCGGTTACGCCGCGATCAAGATCTTATCGCCAGCGTTTTATGCGTTGAATGACGCAAAAACGCCAATGATGATCGCCATCGGCTCTATCGGCGTAAACCTCGTCGGCAGTTATTACCTGCGCAATTTTCTCTCTCAGTATGGAGTCACGCCGGAAACTCCAGGCGGATATGGCCACGTCGGTGTTGCTCTTGCGACATCGCTCGTCGCTCTCGTTAATTTCTCCGCACTAGCTTTGATCTTACGCAGCCGCATTAAACGTCTGAACGGTCGCGAAATCATATTCTCGTTCCTGAAAATAGCTGCGGCGTCCGCCGTCATGTCGGCGGCTGCTTACGGCAGTTATCATCTGCTGCTCAGTCGTTACGGGTCGGCCACGCTAACGCTCAGGATCATCGAGGCCTTCGCCCCGATCACCGCCGGCGGCATTGCGTTCGTAATTGCCGCCAAGCTGCTGCGCGTTTCAGAATTGGAACAGGCTGTAGGTACGATCAGGCGGAAGTTTGCGAGATAATACACTCTGGCTTGTTTATTTTATGATAATTTAGAGATATGGAAACCGAAGACCTGCTAAAACGTATCACGATGAATCCGGAAATTTGCTTCGGCAAGCCCACGATCCGAAACATGCGGTATCCGGTAGAGATGATCCTCGATCTTCTCAGCGGCGGCATGACCAATGAGGAGATACTGGCCGATTATCCCGACCTGGAAGCGAAGGATATATTCGCAGCGCTGCACTTTGCCGCAAGACTTACCAGAGTAAACAGTGTGACTCAGGTTTTGGCCGCTTAATGAGATTTCTCGTCGATGCACAGTTGCCCCCGAGTCTGAGCAAATGGCTTTGCGGCCAAGGCCACGATTCGATTCATACCTTTGACCTGCCCGAAAAGAATAGGACGGCCGACCATTTCGTTGCCGATTTCGCGGATGATACCGACAGAATCGTGATTAGCAAGGATTCTGATTTCGCCGCATTGAAACTTTTAACAGGGAAACCGAAAAAGCTGCTGCTCCTAAAAACGGGAAATCTAAATAACAGACTCCTCCTTCAAATATTCGAGACGAATTTAGATCTAATTGAGAAACTTTTCGTAACATTTGAAATTGTTGAGGTAAGCAAAGCCATGATTGGCGGCGGTAATTTGGAGTAGTAGATTGGGGGGCAAATTGATCCAACATTTTAATGCTGTCAAACCCAAAATTCATCCGACTGCATTTGTGGCTCACGACGCGATCGTCATCGGAGATGTCGAGATCGGCGAAGATGCCAGTGTCTGGTTTGGTTCGATTATTCGCGGTGACGTAAATTTTATCCGCATCGGAGCGCGGACCAATATTCAGGACGGGACGATTATTCACGTTAGTTCTAAGACACATCCAACGATATTGGAAGAAAATATTACGGTCGGTCATCGCGTCACGCTCCACGGCTGCTATGTCGAAAGCGGTTGTCTGATCGGGATCGGAGCGATCCTGATGGATGGGGTTCGCGTCGGACGCAACTCGCTTGTCGCGGCGGGCAGCCTGTTAACGCCCGGCACGCAAATACCGCCAAATTCGATGGTCATGGGCTCGCCCGCAAAGGTAAAACGCTCCCTGACCGTCGACGAACTCGCCTATTTAGATAAATCATGGCGAAACTACGTCGAACTCAAAAAGCACTACATCTAAAAAAAAGATCATTTGCCCGCGAATAGCTCGAATTGTCGCGAATAAGCCAGAGGTTTTCTTACATTCGCGACTATTCGCGTGATTCGCGGGCAAAATCCTACTCTCACTCTGCGTCTCGCCGTCTCAGCTGTAAAATAAATGCTATGGAAAGTCCAACTCCACCCGTGAGACGACATTATGAAACCACAGATGAACACAGATCAGAAATATTTTTGTATCTGTGTCCATCTGTGTTTATCTGTGGTTAAATCTTCTTAGTTATGTCAACCACCAACTCCGCACACAAAATGAGTGATTTTCCACCGTCGGACGTCAGAAAACGTGATTACGTGCTCAGCATTATTAGAGAGATATACGAAAGCTACGGCTTCGAGCCACTCAACAGCGAAGAAACATTTCAAAAGAAAATCGACCGAGAGGAAAAGTCGGTCGAGGCAAACGCGATCCTTGCGGTAATCGAAGCTCTTGACCGTCTGGGTATCAAAAATTTTGCGATATATCTCAGCCACAGCGACGTTTTGGCCTGCATTCTGGAAACTGTCGGCGTAACTGAAACTATGCAGCAGCAGACATTTGCCGCTATCCGTAGTTTTAGTAAATTCAATATCGAAGGC
>JBGTCS010000125.1:0-6197 GCA_041748715.1 Pyrinomonadaceae bacterium
AGATGGGTTGAGGAATCTTCTTTAGATGAGGAAACATCGAAGCATAAATCGTCTTATCCAGCGTAACGATTCCAATACTAATGGCAATTGTCACCACGAAGGCGGCCAGGATTCGATTAGCGATTCGGTTGCCTCGTTTTATGCTCAGAAGAGCCAACGCCAAGAGAAGTGCCTGAGCAACTCCCAGAAAATTCAAGATTATGAACAATTTAAGAGAATTTTCCATCGATAAAATCGTGACTTTTATAATTTATGTCAATCAATAGTAAAAAAACACTTTAAAAAGCAGAAGTTTTCTTTGCGTTTCCCGGCACAAACGATCACGCCTTTGGGATAATGCGCCCACTGATTATTTCAACTTACTTGCTCGAAACTCCCGTCCGTTCAAGCGAAGGATTAAATGTGTAATCATTCCTAGCTCGTCCTTCACAAACATTATGTTCGCATCCGCTATTTTAGAAAAGAACTTCGTTTCGGAAGAAGCAAATAATTCGGCTTTTGGCTGTCCAGGACCTCTAGCCATCAGTTTATCGCCTTCTTTCGTTATGATTATCGGTTGCGGACGAAATTCATACTCTCCCGCATAACCATCCAAAATGCTTGAGTCTACTTTGACTTCTTTAAGCTCACGGGCTCGGAGGCGGGCGCGCCAATCGAAGATTGCTTTATGCGATTGCAATTCTCGCTCGTACTTATAATCGTTCGCCCGGTTCTTAAAGTTTGCGATCTCCGCTGACAGGTTTTTAGGTTCGAGCTTCCAATTTGGGTCGGGCAAAACGCGACGCTGTAAATCTTCAAAAACAAACATTCGCAGAAATGTTAAGGCGAAAGGTGATTTTGAAATGTCGCCAGCGCCTAAATCAAACGGCGTGCTAAGTGCTCCACTGTTGGCGAGTAAGATAAACGTGAGATTCTTTTCCGGCACTTTCAAATAGAGTGCAGAGAAGGTCGGCCATTGCCCGTAGTGCCAGACCAGTTTCTGGCCCTGATAATTTTGTACGAACCAACCTAAGCCGTAAGGAAGCGCCCTCTGGTTATTCGAGACTGTTGGCATCCACGCGATATCTTGAGTTTCTTTTTTTAGAAACAGGTGTCGGTCAATCGCCGCGTCGTATTTCGCCAAATCAACGACGGTGGAAATCAACCCGGCGGCGGCGCTAATTCTTCGCGGCGGATACGGAGACAAGATTATTTGGCTGTCACCGTAAAGCGTGTAAGGCTTTGCGAGCCGCCCCAAAACATTTTCATAACGCCGCAAAATTCCCGCGCCGAGCATATTTTTCAACTTTTCCGGCTGTGCCAACACATCCTGCCCCGGAACGGTGTCGGACACATTCGACTTTTCGAGAATGTTCTCCACTAGCATCTCCCGGAAAGTTTTACCTGAAGTCTTTTCAATCACAGCGTCAAGATACGCGAAACCGTCGCCGTTATATCTATACTTCTCTCCCGGCGTTCCCTCGGAGGTATGACTAAAGATATGGCGAACTTTGACCGAATCATCCTTGAAATCGGCAGAATAGTTCGACATGGGGTCATCGAGACTGACTTTGCCCTGCTCGACAAGCTGCATAACGAGCATCGAGGCAAAAGTCTTGGTTAATGAAGCGATTCTGTACGGCGTGTTTTCAGCGGCAACTACTCGATTTTCATAATCGGCAAAGCCAAAGCCGCGCGCCCATATTACCTTTTGGTCTCTGACAATCGCGGCGGACATGCCCGGAATCACCAACAGACGACGCAAATCTTCAAGCTGACTTTCAAACCGTACAAAGCGCTTTGCCTGATTGTCAGTTGAGCCGCCACTCTGTGCCTGAAACGGCTGAGTAAATCCCGCCAGCGTCAAATTAGCCGCTATCAATAGATATGCCAGCCGGAGATAAATGTAATTCGGTCTCGACATAATTAATTTCCCAAACTTGATTAGATGCTCAAAAACGAAGAAGCCTACTCTGGCCCGCGACCCTTTCTGATAAAGCCCCGCTCGATGCCTGAGGGTATGGAACTCAACCCGCAAAAGCAAGTGCTGTCAGAAAGACATCAACGAAACAGACAAAACAGCGGCCTTATGGGCTAACCGCTAGAATAGCGAGTCTTTGTCACCGTTGCCCATCATTGCCTTGCGAGCCATGGGCTTGGCGGCCCGCCTCCAACATAGAGTAGTGGCGGCAAGAATAACGATTTTCATATCGCGATATTACAACAAAATAAAATATTTGACACCGGGGTGCATTTTGCACATTATGATGCAATGCAAAACCAAATAGAATTCTCGCTTCCCGAAGCGATTGGGACGGATCTCCGCACGGCGATTAACGCATGGCGTTCGGAAAACAAGATCGCTCGTATCTGGGCCAAAGATGCAAGTATTTGGACCGGCAAGGACGAATCGGAATGGCTCGACTGGCTGACGATCGTCGGCGAGGAATCGGCAAACACCAAAAAATACGCTGAACTGCACGACGACATTAAAGGTGCGGGATTTACCGACATCCTTCTGATGGGAATGGGCGGTTCGTCGCTGTGCCCCGAGGTTCTGGCTTTTACCTTTGGGAAGGATAATTTTCACATCCTCGATTCGACTGTTCCGGCCCAGGTCCGCTCGGTTGAGAAAAAGATAAATATCGATAACACGCTTTTTATCGTCGCCAGCAAGTCCGGCTCGACGCTCGAACCAAATTGTTTCAAGCAATATTTCTTTGAGCGGCTCGCGGAAAAAGTAGGGCGAGACAAAGCCGGGCGGCAGTTTATCGCCATAACGGACCCGGGCTCAAAGATGGAGCAGGTCGCAAAAGACGACGGGTTTCGGCATATTTTTTACGGCAAGCCAGAGATCGGCGGCCGGTTTTCGGCTCTCTCGGCTTTTGGAATGACGGCCGCGGCAGCGATGGGAATTGATACCGAAGCATTTCTCACAAATGCCGCCGAAATGGTCGAGGCATGCCGCGACGACGACCCTGAAACAAACCCGGCCGCAATTCTCGGCCTGATCCTCGGTGTTTGTCATGCTCACGGCCGCGACAAACTGACCATTTTTACAACTCCCGAAATAAACGATCTCGGTGCGTGGCTCGAACAATTGATCGCCGAATCGACCGGCAAGAACGATGTCGCGATCATTCCGGTCGATCGCGAAACTCCGCTTTCAGCCGCCGATTATGGCAATGACAGGGTTTTTGCTTTTCTCAATATCAAAGGAAATGCGTCCATCGATGATCAATATGACGCCGTCACCGGATCGGGCCACCCGGCCGTGAAGATAGAATTGAAATCGATTCACGATCTCGGTCAGGAATTTTTCCGCTGGGAATTTGCGACCGCTGTCGCCGGCTCCGTAATGGAGATTAATCCCTTTAACCAGCCCGATGTCGAGTCTGCAAAAATCGAGGCCCGCAAACTGACGGACCAATATGAACAAACCGGCAAACTGCCGGACGAAGCTCCATTTTTCGAGTCCGACGGGATAGCGTTTTACTCCAGCGATGAGTATTCGTCTAAGCTGACCTCCACCGCCGACGAAACGACGATCGCCGGAGTCATCAATGTCCACCTCGGCCATATCGGAGCGGGCGACTATTTTGGCCTGCTTGCCTATGTCGAAATGAATACTGAGAACGAACGGCTGCTGCAATCGATCCGGACCTCCGTTCTGACCCAGTTCGATTGCGCGACGTGTCTCGGGTTTGGGCCGCGATTCCTGCATTCGACCGGCCAGGCTTACAAGGGCGGTGGCAATAACGGCGTGTTTTTGCAGATTACCTCCGATGATGAAAACGACCTGCGGGTCCCGGGACAATCCTACACCTTTGGTATAGTCAAAGCCGCGCAGGCTCGCGGCGATTTCCAGGTTCTGATCGACCGTGACCGCCGCGCCCTGCGGATCCATCTTGGCACCAATGTCAAAAAGGGTCTTGAGAAGATCATTTCAATCGTTTGAAATTTATCGAACCCTGAACTAACTTTCCTAACGCACCGCGCGAACATTATGTTAACCGGTTTGAACTGGCTATACTGAATGATTGCTGCCTCGGGCAGTTGATACGTAATTTGTATGCATAGCGAGAACTTGCCGGATTTTGACGAACAGCCCACCGAGGATCAAGGGCGGAAACCCCGTTCAAAAAAAGCGAATGTATTGATACTTGTTCACGCAGTGACGTTTCTTCTCGGATTGTCACTTCTTGGCTTTGTGGTCTATAGGATCGGTTATCAAAAAATAATCGAATCGGTCACGGCCGTTGGGTGGGGATTTTTTATCATCGTCGCCTTAAACATTCTTCGTCACCTTCTGCGTTCGGCCAGCCTTTACCTTGCAGTTGAACCCGAGCGTCGCACATTTAAATATCGAAGCGCGGTCGCAGCCCGTTTTGGCGGCGAAGCGGTGAACTTTTTCTCATTCACCGGCCCGTTCTTGGGCGACGCCGCAAAGGCGGTGTTACTGCGAAAAAACCTGCCGCTGACCTACGGAGCTTCGGCAGTTATTTTTGACAGCATTCTCTATTATTTGTCGGTGATCTTAGTTGTGCTGGCCGGTGTGGCCGCTCTGGTTGTGGCGTTTGGCAGCGGCGGAAAAAGCGTGAGCAACGCTCTGATTCTGATAGTGGTTTTTTCGGTTATTGGATTTTCGCTAGTGATACTTGCGATCACATACCGCTTTACGCCGTTTTCGTGGGCGATTAAATGGTTTGCCAAACGGAATTTGGCCCCAAAATTCCTCATCTCCAAGCAGCAGAATATTCTGGATGTCGAGAATAATGTCTTCCAGTTTTATCACAATCGCCGGGCCGATTTTTTTAAGATTTTCATGATCAGCCTCAGCGTGCACGCTGTCAGCGTCGCTGAGGTATACCTCGCACTTCAGTTTCTCGGCTTCGACGCTCTCGTCTCGACTGCATTTATAATCGAGAGCCTGACAAAGGTAATCAATGCGGTATTTAGTTTTATACCGGGCACGATCGGCGTCTATGAGGGCGGGAATGGAATAATCCTTCAATTGCTGGGATACACGGCGGCGGTCGGCGTCGCATTGGCACTGGTTCGACGTGGAGCGATACTGCTGTCAACGTCAATCGGCGTGATCATATTGCTTTGGCGTGCCGCCGAGCGTGGCGCAAAACACCTGGCCAAGCCGACCGACTAATCTATCTCCGCGTTGATGTTATCTCGGTAATAACCCGCCCCGGAAATCGCTTAAATCCGCGTTTTGCCAATTCGGGCGTCGGGTTATTCTCGGCATCTATCTTACCCATTAATCTCAAAACTGTAGGCACAAAGCTTAGACTGTCATAGGGCTGTTCGACCGCCAGACCGCGAGGAATACCGGTATTTGCTCCGCCGGCAATCATAAAGGTGGAATTTGTCGACACCCGAAAAAACGAACCGTGGTTGCCGCCGGGGTTAAATCCACGGACATCAAAATTCCAATGATTGTTAGCGAGTATAAGCATATCGGCCTCGGTCAGATGCCGTTGTCGCTGGCGAAAACGTCTAACAAGCTGATCATCCGGCGAGATGCCAGTGTCGTCGGGATCAAATACCGGATGGCGGTCCAATTGCTCATTTAATCCGATAATGGCGTTCGAATAAGCGGATTTGTGAACAGCTCTCAACCACTCGATCTCAGTGTGCCATTCGCTCAACCATGCGGCCCTCGACGCTCGCGGGACGGCAAACTCGTCATCCTCAAAATATTTGAGCGGAAATCCCGCCTCCCAATCTTTTAGCTTGAATTCGACTTGTCCATTGACGTCGCCTCGCAAACCGGCGATCGGCAAATAGCGATACCTACGGTCGCCTGATTCCCCAGTATCCGTCAGGATGAGGGCCTGTTTGTCAGGGCCGCCAAATAACCAGATCGGATTCTCGGTCAGATGATCTTCGCCGCTCAAGCTGTTTTTCACCGATTCGAGCGGGAGCCTGAGAGCCACGAAATCAACCGGTCGACTGGCCACACCTTTTTGTACATTATTTCTAACTTTCTGATCATGAAGGAGATCCAGATAATTTACTTTCGTCAAACTCCGTCCCATATCGAGATCTTTGTTCTCATCGAGAACCAAACCTTCGGGCGAGAGTCCGACAATATAATTCTGAAGCTGAAAAACCGAATTCGGGTCGCCCATCGCACCCGGCGCGACCAGGTCCGCGATCTTGATATCCCTTGCCCTAAACGTCTCACGGCTCAAAGCGATCAAGTT
>JBGTCS010000126.1:0-1712 GCA_041748715.1 Pyrinomonadaceae bacterium
TGGACGAGCAAAACCCTCGACGGCGATGAACCAAGAGCCCGGGCTGCTTCAACAAATGGCCTTTCTTTAAGCGACATAACCTCTGCCCGGACCAGCCTCGCCATTGTCGTCCAGTAAGTCAGGCTGAGGATAATTACGATGTTGAAAAATGAGGTCCCAAATAGCGCGGCCACTACCAATGCCAGAAAGAATTTTGGTGGTATCAGAATAAATTCGGTAAACCTCATTTAGAGATCGTCAACGAATCCGCCTGCGAACGCCGCCCCCGCCCCGATCGCAACACCTATCAGTCCACTGATAATAGCTACGAGTACACCGAACATAATTGAGCTTCGGGCCCCATGCATGACTCCGCTTAAAACATCCCGGCCAAGATCGTCCGTTCCCAGCAAACACTGCATCGACGGTGCCTGGAATGTGTCGTTTGACGTCTTCATCGGGTCAAAGGGAGCGATAAGGTCCGCAAATAGAGCCGTAATGACGAATAACAGCAGCACGATAAGCGACGCAGCGACCAACCGGTCGCGTCTCGTCGCGTTCACGACGGCGGACCAAATAAAATTTTGAATGCCCGAAATTGTCGCCATGTTAATCAATGCGTGGGTCCAGTGCTGGATAGAGTGTGTCCGTGACAAAATTAACCAGCACAACGCTCGCGGATGTAGTAATCAATAGGCCCAGTAATATCGGATAATCGCGGGCCGCTATCGACTCAAGCATCAACCGGCCAATTCCCGGGTAGCCAAAGACGGTCTCGACCAGGACCGCTCCGCTAAGCAGCATTCCAAGATCGCTTCCAATTACCGTTACAACCGGCATCAAGGCGTTACGCAGTGCATGAAAATAAAGAAGTCGAACTTCGCTCAACCCTTTGCCACGGGCGGCGGTGATGTAGTTTTCGTCAAGAATATGGATCACCTCGGTCCGCGTCAGCCTAAGGATCTGGGCGACCTGAACTATTACAAGTGTCAGCCACGGAAGCGTCAGATGCACGACCAGATCGGCTGCATAAGCAATTCCCATCAGATCGCGGTTAGCCGAAGCCGTTCCCTGAGCGGGAAACAGCCCGAGCTGCAGTGAAAAAATGAGCAGCAGAAGCAAGCCGATCGTAAACGCGGGCAATGAATGGCCCACGAGAGCAAACATATTGACCGCACGGTCGAATGCAGAATTGGGCCTGCAGGCAGATTCGACACCGAGAATAATGCCAAGGACCGATGCGATAAGGATCGATGGAAATATTAATAGAAGTGTGGCCGGCAGACGCGATAAAATAACCGAGCTCACCGGCTGTTGATGGCTTAACGAATAACCGAGATCTCCCTGTAAGATGCCGGTAAGATAGACCCAAAGCTGGGTTGTTATCGGCTGATCGAGTCCGAATTTGGCTCGGATCAGCTCATAGTATTGTTCGTCGCCGCTTTGCCCCGCCAGATAATCCACCGGATCGCCCGGAGCTAGGTGGATCAAAAAAAAGTTAAAAACGATGAGCAGTAAAACGAGGGCGATCGACTGAACCAGACGCCGATAAAACCGAGGGTGGTATAAAATGCGGACAAGGAACTTCACGTATCTTAGTTATTCGGAACGATTTTATTGGGAACGGATTAGTGTTTGTGAACCGCACGGCACGGGACCGCATTCGGGCTGTTGCAGTCACAATCCGGATCGTCGCATTCGTAATGGCCCTGTTTCAGCATACCGTCAAATTC
>JBGTCS010000127.1:0-4162 GCA_041748715.1 Pyrinomonadaceae bacterium
TCAAACGATGCCCGTGTCGATACAAAACCGCAGCTCGAGATCTTTAACGACGACGTAAAATGCTCGCACGGTGCGACCGTCGGACAGCTTGAGGAAGAAGAGTTGTTCTATTTGCTTACCCGCGGTTTGCCAGAAACATTGGCGAAAAATTTACTGACGTACGGATTCGCGGAGGAGGTCATCAAAAAAATAGGGATTGAATCGATAAAAAGGGATTTGGATAATACTGTTTTGAACAGACTAAATACTAACCTAGAGGTTTAATTTTTTCATTCTTAAGTTGAAGTAAATGATAGAAATAGGCATGGAACAATGTGAGTTAGAAAAAAAATAGATCGATTAGAGGTGAAACTTATGCAGACAGTTGAGCGGGTTGAAACAGTTGTAAATTTGCCAAAAGATTTGCTTGAGCAAGCAAATCACATCAGTAACGACGCATTGATCTCGGATGTTATCGAAACGGCTCTTCGGGAATATGTGGCTAAGGAAAGCCCTCAGGCATTGAATCTTCGCGACATTGAAATTATCAATGCAAATGCCGAAAAACTAAATGAGGAAGCGTTGGATACTCTTGAATATCAGCAGGTGAACTGGTGAAACGCGGCGAGCTTTATAGGGTGTATAAACCCAATTCACGTGACCCGAAAAAGTTTCGCGTGTTTGTTATTGTGAGTCGTCAAGAAGTCATTGATTCGACGTTTTCAACGGTTATTTGTGTACCGGTTTACACAAATTGCACGGGACTGGAAACCCAGGTTGATATTGGCATTGACGAAGGACTCAAACACGAAAGTTGCATCTTTTGTGATGAAATTGTTAGTTTTCAGAAATCGGCACTGACAGATTTCATCGGCACTTTGTCGGAAGAAAAAATGCAGGAATTAAACGAAGCGTTGAAAATCGCTTTGGTAATTAGGTAATGAAAACAGCGGTGAAAATGACAAATTGGGACGTAGAAAAAGTTAGAAAAGATTTTCCGGTGCTGTCGCAGACGGTGAACGGCAAGCCGCTCGTGTATCTGGACAACGGAGCTTCGTCGCAGGTGCCGCAGCTTGTGATCGACCGCGGGTCGAAATACTTGCAGGAAGAGCATTCGAATATCCATCGCGGCGTGCATTATCTTTCACAACACGCGACGACGGCCTATGAAGCGGCCCGTGAAAAGGTGAAGCGGTTTATCAATGCCAAAGAAGCGAAAGAATGCATATTCGTTCGCGGAACAACAGAGGGCGTAAATCTGGTTGCGAGTTCGTACGGTCGAAAATTTATCGACCGCGGCGATGAGATCCTTGTGAGCCAGATGGAACATCATTCGAACATCATTCCATGGCAGATCATTGCGGAGGAAAAGGGAGCCAAGGTCCGCATGATCCCGATGAACGAAAGCGGTGAGTTGATCATTGACGAATACGAAAATTTGCTCAATGAACGCACCAAAATGGTCGCCGTGACGCATGTTTCAAATTCGCTCGGGACCGTAAATCCGGTCAAGGAAATGATCGCCACGGCGCATAAATTTGGCGTCCCGGTATGCGTTGACGCGGCTCAGAGCGTGCCGCATTTTCCGGTCGATGTTCAGGATCTGGACGCTGACTTTTTTATCTTTTCGGGACATAAAATGTTCGCCCCGACGGGCAGCGGCGTGATGTACGGCAAACGCGAATGGCTCGATAAGATGCCGCCATATCAAACCGGCGGCGGGATGATCCGCACAGTTAGTTTTGACGGAACGACCTTTGCACCCATCCCTGATAAATTCGAAGCCGGAACTCCTGCGATAGCAGCCGGGATCGGACTCGGAGCGGCGATAGATTATATAAATTCGATCGATTTTGAGGCCGCCGCCGCCTACGAACACGAACTGCTCGAATACGCGACCGAGCGTATGTCCGATATTCCCGGAGTTAACATCATCGGCACGGCGGCGGAAAAGGCGTCCGTGCTGTCCTTTACGATCGAAGACATCCATCCGCATGACATCGGAACAATTCTCGACCAGTCGGGCATCGCGATCCGTGCCGGGCATCATTGTGCACAACCGGTGATGGAATATTTTGACGTTGCGGCAACGGCAAGGGCGAGTTTTGCGTTTTATAATACTCGCGAAGAAGTGGATAAACTTGCAGATGCGGTGCAGAAGGTAATTGAAGTGTTTGCGTAAGATTGCGATTCCACCCGAATCCCGCTTACTAATAGTTTTTTTTCGATTATAGAAAAATTTATTAGAGTTAGGGTACTTAAGTTAGAATAGCTTTATGAAAAAACAGGCTCCGATTCAGGTCGGCGATTACAGCTTTACGGTCTTAGTCGAACCAAATGATCCTGATGGATATTTGATAACGTGCCCGGCTTTGCCGGGTCTAGTGACGCAGGGCGACACATTGGACGACGCTTTCGCGATGGCAAAAGATGCGATTGAGGGGTATTTGATCAGTTTAATCAAGCATGGCGAACCGATCCCAGAAGACAAATGGGCAATGCCGATTCGCGTAAGAATTGAAAATGAGCAAATTGCCGCTTGACCTCAAACCTAAGAAAGTTCTTAAGGCTCTAGGGCTTGCCGGCTTCGAAATCGACCACATAACCGGGAGTCATTACATTCTAAAAAAGGACAACCTGCGAACTGCTGTTCCATTCCATCAATCCATCAAAACCGGCACTCTTCGAGCAATACTGAATCAATGCGGATTGACCGTTGAAGAATTTATCGACCTGCTTTAAATAATGTCAGAACTAAGCGATCTATATCAGGAAGTAATTTTGGACCATAACAAGAATCCGCGAAATTTTCGTGAGATTGAGGAGGCCGATCAATATGCGGACGGTAAGAATCCGTTGTGCGGTGATGCTCTTCGGGTTTATGTCGCGTTGGACGGCGACACGGTGACTGACGTCGCATTCAAAGGGTCGGGATGTGCGATATCAAAAGCGTCGGCGTCGATGATGACACAGGCCGTAAAAGGGAAGTCAAAGGCCGAGGCCGAATCCATCTTTGACGAATTTCACCGCATGGTGACCGGCGAACTAGATATCGAAACCGACGACAACAATCTCGGAAAGCTCAGAATATTTGCGGGTGTTCTTGAGTTTCCGGCTCGGGTAAAATGTGCGAGTTTGAGCTGGCATACGTTAAATGCCGCACTCCGCGGCGAAGACTCTGTCTCGACTGAATAATTCTGCTCGGTATCTTGCGACGCGGGGAAACGTGACTCATTCTCTGTCGTCAAAAAAGAATTTGGCCACGAATGCACTAATTTTTTCTGATTAGTGCATTCGTGGCTATCTTTTACCCCGTCAATTGTCAGGAGCACTCGTAAGTTTTAGCCATATGGCGAAATTGTTCTATTTGATCAATCTCCCAGATCCGGTCCTTTTCCAGTTCCTTAGCCATGATCCCGGCAACCGCAGGGGCCATCGCAATAGCTGCATTTGCGTTTAGGAATAGAGCTCGCGTGCGTCGGGCCAGAACATCCTCAACGGTTCGAGCCATTTCGTGGCGAACGGCCATGATGACATCGGCAGAAGTGTATGGCAGATCCGGATGAAGATAGCGGCCCGGCGATCCGGACGCGGAGGTTGGGCCGGGGATCTCCAAGTTTCGGGTTTGAGACGCTTTCGCTCCAAGTCCTGCAAGCTCCGATGCCCGGTCGATAGCGTCCTCGGCCATCGGGCGATAGGTTGTCCATTTTCCACCGGTGATCGTTAATAAATTAGAGCGATCGACATCGATTGTGTAGCCGCGTGAAAGCGATGCGGTGTTCACGGTCGATCTTGATCCAACAAGCGGGCGAATGCCGACAAAAACGCTGAGAATATTAGCCCGGCTTGGTTTCTTGCAGAGATATCGTCCGGCTGTTTCAAGAATAAAATCGATCTCTGATTCCCGGGCCTCGGGTTCGAGGCTGGCCTGTTCGATCGGCGTATCAGTCGTTCCAACAAGTGTGTGACCAAGCCACGGAATGCAGAAAAGCACCCGTCCATCGTCTGTTTTCGGGATCATAAGAGCATTTTCGGCGCCGAGAAAACTTTGATCTAAAACCAGATGCACACCCTGGCTAAATGTCACCAGAGGTTTTGCGTGCGCATCGGACATTTCCCGGACAGCGTCGCAAAAAGCCCCGGTCGCATTGATTACGCATTTTGACGTGGCCGTAACTATCTC
>JBGTCS010000128.1:0-16262 GCA_041748715.1 Pyrinomonadaceae bacterium
TTATAACTATTACTACGAAGGCGGAAGTTTTAGGGACGAGAAAGCTGAAGAGGACAAGCCCAGAGGAGCCGAAACTCAAACCGATACAGGCCGGAAAGTTTATAGCGGTGGCGGGATCAATCCTGATATCGTCATCAAGCCAAAAACTATAAGCATCGAACGCAGCCGCCTGCAGGGCAAAATTTTGCCGCCGGTATTCGCATTCGCTTTGGACCTCGTAGCTGGAAAGGCAAAAGGATTTGAATCCTACAAAGTAGCAAAACCGATTGTTTTCGAATACGACATTAAAAACACTGATTTTCCGGTCAGTGATAATTTATTCCGAGCTTTTAAGAATTTTGCGTCGGACAAATATAAGCTCGCCCCGGCTCTAATTGACCGGGAACGAGAATATGTCGATCGCATGTTACGAATTGAATTGATAACTGCCGCCTACGGCTCGCAAACTTCTTTTCAGGTTTGGAATGAATATGACGATCAGCTTTTAAAAGCGATCGATCTGCTGCCTCAGGCACGACAGCTTGCCCTGCAAGGGGAAAGATCTCGCGGTAATTCAACGAAGCCAAAACCGACGGGAAACTGATCAACGATTAGATTTTGGTCATAAAAAAACACGGTAAGGTTGATCCTTATCGTGTTTTCTTTTTTGCGTTGAAACGGGTGATTTAGAAGAGCCAGCGGATCAAATAATATATACCGGCGACAAGGCCGGTAAGCAGAGCGATCGAGCCGACAACGATTCCCGCGACAACGAATTTGAATTTTTTATAACGGTTTTCATCCGGCGGTGACAATTGGTTTTGCGGAAAATAGGGCGGTGGACGATTTAACATAAATTTTCTCTAAGCGATCTGCACTCGATAATTAGTATGCCTTTTCGGGGAACAAGATACAATTAGCGACGCTCGACGCCTAGCGCGGAAGCGGCTGTTCGAGATTCGCAAGCGCATATGTAAGAACGGCCATTAGAGATCCGAGTTCGGACAATTCCTTGGGGTTGATCTTGTCAAATGTGTCGGCCGCCGTGTGGTGATAATTAAAATACGTTTGTTGATTAAACCAAGGTGCAAATGACGGAACGCCGTCCTGGGTTAATGGAGCGATATCGGCACCCACACCGCCGGGCTGATGTTGGACGAGTTGTGCCCCTTGTGCGAGAAGGGTGTTTGAGATCGCTGCAAAAAATGGCAGAGCCTCGGCTTTGCCGCTAAAGTTGAAGCCGATGGGATGCGAAGCTCCCAGATCGCTTTCGATTGCCGCGAAATGCTTTGCAATGTCGCCTTTATACGCGTCGAAATATCCACGACCGCCAGCTCCGCCATTCTCTTCGTTCATAAATGCGACGACGCGGATCGTTCGCTTGGGTTTTACCTTGAGCTGATTGACCAGATATCCGACCTGCATCGATACGGCAACACCGCATGCGTCGTCCAACGCTCCCGTTCCCAAATCCCAAGAGTCCAGGTGACCGCCAACGACTACGACCTCGTCTGGCCTTTCACTTCCCTTTAGCTCCCCGATTACGTTGTAGCTAACGGCGTCCGGCAGCGTTTGAGGTGTCAACACCACGCGAACACTTACTTTGCCCACGGATGCCAGATGAGCCAATGTCTCAGCATCTTCGAACGTAACGGCCGCACCCGGAATTTTAGTGACCGCCGGGTCGTAACCCATCGAACCGGTGTGGGCAAGCCTGTTTTGCGAACCGCCCGCTGAACGTACCAAAACACCGACGGCCCCTAGCCGCGCCGCAGCCATAGCTCCGCCGAAGCGAAACGCTACAGCTTGTCCATAAGCGGCACCGCCAAATCCGCTGGCCTGCATTTCGCGGTCAAATTTATTATTAAATAAGACAATCTTTCCCTCGACCTTATCGCGTCCGAGTGCGTTTAATTCGTTAAAATCTTTAACGACCACTATCTCGGCTGTTAATCCATCTGCGGCAGTCGCGATGCTGCCGCCTAGTGCCGTCAGGACAATCTTTTGGGTCGTGCCCGGGGCCATGCCCGGAAATTCAACGATCGCTCCAGTTTCTTCGCCTCTCACCCAATGCGGGACCATGATCTTTTGCAGTTTTACTTCGAGGCCGGCTTTTCGCATTTCGTCCGCCACATATTCGACAGCTTTTTGAGCCTGAGCCGATCCCGAAAGCCGCGGTCCGATATTATTTGTCAGATGTCGCGTCCGCGTATAAGCATAATCGCTGGATAGGGCCGCCTGCTGAACTCGTTGCATCTCGCTCAAAGTCTTCTCTGAAAACAAAGCGGGTGTTGGTGCGGCGACCTGACCAAAACTCGATAAAGTTGCCATAAGAAATATGGCGAAAGATAAAAATAACTTCATGGATTCATATTATATGATCGATTCAGATCTTCCAAAATTCTATGCGATAATATAAGCGAACTAAGCATCTCAACACACAGGAAAATCTATGAAACGTATTTTTTCAGTATTCAGTTTAATTTTGGTCGCGACGTTGTTTGCGTCGGCACAGTTAACCTTTAACGTAAACGATCTGTTGGGCGTCAAACGGCTTAGCGATCCACGACTTTCGCCCGATGGCAAAACGATCGTGTTTACGGTCGGAGTTGTAAATAAAGACGCAAACCGGGTCGTAAATCAGATCTACGCGGTCGATATCGATGGGCAAAACGAGCGGCAGATTACCAACGACAAAGCGTCGAGCAGCGGGTCTCGATGGTCGCCTGACGGAAAGCGTATCGCATTCACAACCGGCGGGCAGATCTGGACCATGAAGCCCGATGGCAGCGACAAGGAACAGGTTACAAAGATTTCAACTGGAGCCGGCGGCCCCGTCTGGTCCGCGGATGGAAAGTGGATCGCGTTTAGTTCTGATGTTTATCCGGAATGCACTACAGACGAGTGCAACAAAGCGGCTGATGAGAAAGCTGAAAATAGTAAGGTTAAAGCTTTGGTCACCGAGCGATTGCTTTTCAAACACTGGGTCGAGTGGCGCGATCGTAAACGATCCCATGTTTTTGTCGTTGCTAGCAATGGCGGTGCGGCACGTGATGTCACGCTGGGTGATTTTGATTCGCCGCCCTACGGAGCATCGACTGGCGTTGATTATGCGTTTTCGCCAGATGGCAGAAATATTGTATATCTGAGAAATCCCGACAAGATTGAGGCGTTGTCAACCAATAGCGATATATATCTGGCGCCGATAAACGGCGGAAATGCAAAAAATATAACGGTCACCATGAAAGGCTACGACGCGTCGCCGATGTATACGCCGGATGGGCGATATCTGCTTTTTCGTTCCCAGTCAACCGCAACATTCGAGGCCGACCGGTGGCGGATAATGCGTTACGATGTCCGAACAAGTGAGATCGTTGAGCTGACAAAAGGCTTTGATCTACAGGCTGACGACATGGTGGTTTCGTCCGACAGCAAGACTATTTATTTTACTGCAGGCGATCGGGGCTATTCATCGATCTTTAGCGTTCCGGTTGAACCCGACCTCGCTCTGCGTCGAGCTACTCATGTCAAAAAACTAACCAACGGCGGCTATGCCGGGAATCTAAATATCTCGGGCGACGGACGGACTCTTGTTTTTTCTTCGAGTTCAATGGCCTCGCCGGCCGAGATCGTACGGGCAAATTCCGATGGATCGGGCATTCTGGCGGTTACGCGAATGAATGGCGAATCGCTCGCGTCGTTTGGATTACAAAAGCCGGAAGAAATGGATTGGAAAGGAGCACTCGGCACAAATATTCACGGATTCTTGCTCAAACCTGCCCGTTTTGACCCGGCAAAAAAATATCCTCTTATCGTACTTATCCACGGCGGACCGCAGGGAGCATGGGGCAACAATTGGGGATATCGCTGGAATCCACAAATTTTTGCAAACCAGGGCTATGTTGTCTTTATGCCGAATCCACGAGGTTCGACCGGGTACGGCCAGAAATTTGTCGACGAGATCTCGGCCGACTGGGGCGGCAAGGCCTATGTCGATATTATGAATGGCGTTGCCGAGGTCACCAGGAAATCATTCATTGACAAATCCCGGATCGGAGCGGCCGGAGCAAGTTATGGCGGCTACATGGTCGACTGGATACTCGGACATAACACCGATCCGCGGTTCAAATTCAAAGCTCTCGTCTCGCATGCCGGTGTCTATAATCTCGAAAGCATGGCGACCGCGACCGAAGAGCTTTGGTTCGTGAACTGGGAATTCAAAGGAATGCCCTGGGAAAATCCGGTTCAATACAACCGGTGGTCGCCAAATAAATTTGCCAAAAACTTTGCGACACCGACCCTTGTCACTGCGGGCGAGCTGGATTATCGCGTTCCGGTTGATCAGAGCCTTCAGCTTTATACTACTTTGCAGGTCAAAGGCGTGGATTCAAAACTGGTAGTTTTTCCGGACGAAGGCCATTGGATACAAAAGCCGCAGAACTCCGAATTCTGGTACGGCCAGGTGTTGGACTGGTTTAAGAAATATCTTAAGCCATAATGATTACCTAAATTCCCGGCGTCTTCTTCGCTTTATGTCACCAAAAGCGAAGCGGGCGTCGGGGTTTATATGACCAATGTGGTTAAGTCCGGATTAGGCACGAGAGTCATTTTAACAATTGGATGATCCTGCTCTCCCTTGTTTGCGTGGAAATGATCTTGAATACGATTCAACATAAGTTCAACGCGGAGATCGCTGAGGCGGACGCAGAGATCGGAAAGAAAAAACTGAAGATTTACGCTGATCGGTGAGGTTGAGATTCCCAATGCGTAATCCGGGATTAAAATTTGAACTAATGAATTTCATGAAATTTACGATATTAAGGAAAACATTTTTGATCGGCGCGATGCTGTTGTCAGCGTTTACGGCATTATCGGCCCAAACAAAGCGTCCGAATTTTGACCGTGAGCAAACCTTTGACGTTCAGCATTATTTGATCAGAGCGAGCTTTGACCGCCAAAAAAAGCGAATATTCGGTGATACAACCGTCTCATTAAAACCGTTGGGAGGCGATCTTAGTGTCGTCGAACTTGACGCGGTGGACATGGTTTTCGAATCGATCAAACTCGAACCCGCAGGGATCGATCTGAAATATGTCTCAAAAGGCGGAAAAGTATCGGTCACGCTCGACCGCGGGTATGGATCACAGGATTTGATCGCGATCCGTTTCAAGTACACCGCGCAGCCGAAAAAAGGTGTTTATTTCGTTCCGGCTGAAACACGGTCACAAGAGATCCGGCATTCATCTCAAATATGGACGCAGGGCGAACCTGACGAAGCCCGGCATTGGTTCCCATCATTCGATTTTCCCAGCGATAAAGCCACTACCGAGAAATATTTAACCGTCGAAAAGGATGAGACCGTCATTGGCAACGGCGAACTTGTTGATAAGGTCGAAAACAGTAACGGTACGGTGACCTGGCATTATCGAATGCCGATTCCCCATTCAACTTATCTCGTTTCGTTTGTTATTGGAAAGTACGTCAAGATCGAGGGGAAATATAAAAACATTCCGCTCGGTTATTACACCTACCCCGGTAAAGAAGAAAATGCCCGCACAGCATTTAGCGAAACAGCACGAATGATCGAGACGTTTGAGGGATTGACCGGTGTCCCGTTTCCTTATAACAAATACGATCAGACAATTGTCGCCAAATTTAGTTTCGGCGGAATGGAAAATATCACCGCCACGACAATGGCCGATACCGAGATCTTTTTCGCAGATTTTGATTTTGGAAAGAATATTGTCAACGATCTGGTTTCTCATGAACTGGCCCATTCCTGGTTCGGCAATCTGGTAACATGCAAAAACTGGGCTGAGCTCTGGCTAAACGAGGGATTTGCGACCTATATGGAGGCGGTATTTCGGGAACAGGCATTTGGCCGCGAAGATTATCTTCGCAAGATTCGGTCGGACGCAGCCGAATTTTTGGTCGATGATGCCGTTAACCGGCGGCGACACGCCCTTTATAATCTGCGAGCGGGCGATGTGAATTCGCTGTTCGACAATTCGTCGACCACCTATGATAAGGGCGGCGTTGTTATTCACATGATTCGCGAGCAGATTGGCACGGAAAAATTTTGGAAAGGTATAAATATTTATTTAGACCGGCATAAGTTCGCCAGCGTCGAATCTACTGATCTTAAAAGGTCTTTTGAAGAGGCATCGGCACAAGATCTTGGCTGGTTTTTCGATCAGTGGGTTTACGGTGCCGGGGCCCCAAAACTGGATTTCAAGCCATCTTATAACGCCAGGACAAAGACGCTTAACGTTACTATATTTCAGACCCAAACTGTCGATACAATAACACCAACGGCGTTTAGATTACCTCTCGATATGGTCATTAAAACCGCCGCTGGCGATGTGAGACATGATATCGAGCTTAAAAAACGGGTCCAGACGTTTTCGATTAAATTGCCTGGCAAACCCACATCTCTGGTCATTGACGAGAACGAAAAAATCCCTTTAAAGGAAGTAAAAATCCGCCCGATCACTACGCTCAAATAAAAACGGTCCCGTCGTGACGCCGGCGGGACCTGAACAAGTTCACATTGCATTTTGCAAATTCTATTCGATCGCTATCAGATCAACGCTCCCGAGATCGTCCGCAATTTCAACAATTCTAACAGCAAACCGGAACCGTTTGGACTGGACTGAGATCGTATAACGCTGGCCTGCCTGAACACTGTCGAACAAATAGTTACCAAAGGAACCGGTCACGGCTTTGCGAATGCCACCGTCCGCGTCTGTCAGAAAAACTGCAGCGCTTCTGATTCCGCGGCCGTCCGGCATTGTTACACGGCCGGATAAGATGGGCGCCGATGAAATATTGATCGCAGAGTCGACGAATTTTGATGAAATGGATTTTCCGAAAATGTCGGAAATACTCTTCGGAGCCAAGGTATCGGTGAACCTAAGCGTCGAACTGCCGCTCGATGCACCGGGTTTTACGTCAAAGGAAACCGTCAATATCTGTCTCGAAGGCCCGGCGATGATATTTGCCGACGAATCGATCAATATTCCGATCCTGCCGCTTTCGACATCGTTCATGTTCAGGGTCAGTGCTGAATTTTCAGGTGCATCTGAGCCGAGAGCAATTTTGGGGTTGCCGAGTCGGGACGCGTCAAATTCGAGTGTAAAACTAAGGCCGTTCTCGCTGCCAGCGGAATCAGTTACGACCGCTACTACGGCTGTGCCGGCCCCGATAGTTTCCTGCTCCAATCTAACCTCGTGAGCATAAAAATAATCGTAGAGGTCGTCAATAAATGCTCCTGAGCCATTTGCAGCAATGGGCTCGGTCGGCCCCCCCGCCGCCTGGACCGGGTCGAGACCGGTCACATATCGACGAGCTTGAGTTGCGTCTGCCGAGTTGACCGTTCCGTCGCCGGCGGATGCAAATGGGGCAATGTCGGCACGTTGAAACTCGTTTGTACTGGAATCGGGAACATCCAGCCCGACGATAAACCGCCGCATTTGGGCGATATCATTTGTAAGGACCAGTCCATCGCCATTCGGCCTCTCCGACACGTCGCCCTCAAAGCCCGGTCCCGGGAGAGGGGAAGGCGTTGGTGTCGCGGTCGGCGTAGGCGTAGTAGTCGCGGTCGGGGTTGGAGCCGGCGTCGCGGTCGGCGTCGGAGTGGGCGTCGCTTGAATAGTACCCTCAAAAATATAAGCCGAGCCCTGATCTAATGTCGAACCATTGTCGTCAAGATAGCCGCCGACTAGTATAGTGCCGCCACCTATGGCCACGCTGCCGCCAAAAAAGTCGCTTGCCGCACCGTCAGATGCGGATAATCTTTGAGCTTCACTCCAGACGTTGCCGGATCTAGAAAATACGTACGCAGCACCGCGATCGTTCGCCGATCCAATATCGCTGCCTTCGGCCCCAACAATCAGCGATTCGCCGTCAATAGCGATACTGCCGCCAAACTTATCATTTGCCGCACCGTCTGACGCGATTAACTTTTGCTGTTCGGACCAAAATCCGCCGTTTCGTGCAAATACGAATGCGGAACCGCGACGAGCACCGCCCACATTATCCGTGACTGACCCAATAGCGGCACTATCGCCATTGATCGATACGCTATGACCAAACCGGCTAAATGTCGTCCCGTCAGACGCCACCAGTTTTTGCTGCTGCTGCCAGACAGAACCATTTCTTAAAAAAATATAAGCAGACCCGCGATCGGCATCTTCACGATTTGACCCGACAACGGCGGTGTCGCTGCTAATACCCACACTCCAGCCAAAATCGGAATCGATGGCCCTAACCGAGGCCGTCAATTTCTGTTGTTCGGTCCAGATAGCTCCGTTGCGGGCAAAAACATAGGCCGACCCGCGGAAACTGTCGTCGCCAAATGCTCCGACAATCACGGTATCACCGCTAATCGCGACACTTACGCCAAACTGATCGTTCGCAGCCGCGTCAGACGCAGACAACCGCTGCTGCTGGCTCCAGACGGTACCGTTCCGGGTAAAAATATATGCCGACCCCTGATCCGTTCCGGCGATATCGTCGAGATAGGCTCCGACCACAACCGTATCGCCGCTGATGGCGACGCTCCAACCAAAGCTGTCCTCGGCTACGCTGTCAAGGCCAGTCAATTTTTGCTGTAAATCCCAAGCCACCCCATTTTTAACATAAATATTAACCGCCCCCTGATAGTCGTCGTCCCTGTCTGCGGCGACAACGGCGGTATTGCCGCTGATCGCGACGCTAAAACCAAACTGATCAAAGCTGGCCCCGTCTGCGGCGACCAGCTTTTCCGATTCGAAAAAGACGGTAGGTGAAGCATCGCTTTCGCTGCGGGTAATCGTTGGCTGGATATCAACGGCGATAACGTTATCAACATTCTCTATGAGCGGAACCGAGTTTGTGAGAGACCGACGCCCACCGCTAACGGGGTCGGCGACAAAGCATTGCACTAACACCGCCGCACCAATGATTACGCGAACGCATAATGAAATACTCGCGATGGTCAAAGCACGTCTAACAAATTGCAGCATAGAATGGTGTCCTCAGAATGATATTGCCCCCTCGTAAACTTCATCGAAGCTGCGGAACTCTTCTCCGGTTTTTTTCCAGACTACATTGATAGTCCGATTCAAAAGAATGTCTGTCAAGCTCGTTGGCTACCCATCCAATACTGGCAAATCTTCAATAAGCTATAGCACTGCTATACAACAACAAAGGCCAACCATTACAAAAAAAAGTTCCGCTGATCGCTCAGCGGAACTTTCCCCTTTGAGAAGACTGGATGTCATCCATTAATGTTGAAAGAGCAGAGCGGGAAGCACATCGTAAATTGCGCCACTTAGGCTTAATCCCTTGCTGTAACTTCTTTGCCACACCTACGAGGTTAGCTGCCGGGCTAGGAACGAAAGATTATCCCTGCGTCCTTTAGAAAAACGCTTCGCCCCCGTTTGATAGACTGTCTACCAAACATTGGTTCCCCCGCGTCGCTTCAACGTGAAACGGCTTCGGTGATCAACTTTTCAACAGTTTGAATCTTATCACTGAAACGCACTGTGTTCAAGATTTGAATCCCATTATAGATAAAAAACCTGAATAAAAATCTGATCATTGTGCCGGATAGATCTGATACAACAGTAAATACACGATCACTCCGGTCGACGAGACATAAAACCATACAGGAAATACCAAGCGCGCGAGTTTTTTATGAGACTCGTATTTCCCCTTGATCCCCCGCCAGAGAGTCATCAAAACAAACGGGAATACTGCAACAGCGAGAATGGTATGCGAAGTGAGAATTGTAAAATAAATCGGCCGAATGATGCCTTCGCCCTCGAATTTTGTCGGTCCGAGGCCAGAAAAGTATGTTCTTAGTGCATGGTGGGTTAAATATCCAGTTAAAAAGAGAGCGGAAACGATGCTGGCTGATAGCATACAAAACCGGTGACGCGATATCCGCCGGTTCATAATATAAAAAAAGCCCGCAAGCAAAAAAGCAGCACTCAGCGAATTTAGTGCCGCGTTCACATGTGGGAATATTTTCAGATATTCCATTATTTTACAAAGCCGAGCAGAACTACGAGAAAGAGCCACAGGACGCCCATAAAATGCCAATACCAGCCGACGACCTGGGCCAGCGACCGACGCCGAGCGATTTCTGAAGCGTTTTGGGTCAAATTTAAGGACCGAAGCAAAATTGTTCCGAGGGCAATAATTCCGCCGATTACATGAGCGGCGTGAACCGCCGTCAGCAAATAAAAAAATCCGGCATAAGGATTTCCACGCATGTAAAAGCCCTTAGCGTTCAAAGCTACCCATGCCAGCATTTGCGACGAAACAAAAGCCGCCCCGATGATCGTCGTTGCAATAAACCATTTACGGGCCGACATTTGATTGTTCCGATCGACCGCTAATTTGCCGAAATGATAGACGACGCTGCTGACAAATATCAGTGCCGTGCTGATCCAAACCTGTAGCGGCAGCTCAAAGGGTTTCCATTCGCCGACATTGTTTGTGTAAATTACGATATAGGCTGCGATCAAACCCGCAAAGGTCATCAAAACGACCAGCAAGATAAAACCTGTCAGAATGCGCGATTTATTTGGAGCAAATGACTCTGGTTCTGTGGGTTCTATGTCGTCCGGCCCGTCGCGGCGGCCTCCGGGATTACTGCCGCCCCCGTTGGGCCCGGGCCCACCCGCGAGCCCTGAAACCCGTCGACTCGAACTTTCCAGATCTTCGACCAAATCAGCCGTACCTATATTCATAAGCTTATCGCTTGTCTGCCACCATTAATATAAACAATAGAGGCAGGTACACGACCGATACGAGCAGCAGCCGCCTGGCTTTTGCCTTAGTTTTTGCCCTTGCCGAGTCAATACTCGCCCAAAGAAACCAAAGCCCGAGGATGATCGCACCGATCAGAAAAATCGGTCCCGAAATCCCAAAGAAAAACGGAGCCAGGCTAACCGGAAACAGCATTATCGCAAACATAACGATCTGGCGGGCGGTCAACTTCCCTTCCGGATCGACAACCGGCAGCATAAGAATGCCGGCTTTTGCATATTCCTCGCGGTACATCCAGGCGATGGCGAAAAAATGCGGAAACTGCCATAAAAACTGCATAGCAAAAAGTGCCCACGCTCCGAGGCTTATCTCATTGGCCGCTGCCGTCCAGCCCATCAGAGGCGGCAGAGCACCGGGCAACGCTCCGATCGCGGTCGAGGCTGATGTCACCCGTTTTAGCGGTGTGTACACAAGTACATAGCCAACAATTACGACCATTCCTAAAATGGCAGTCAAAATGTTTACGGCTAAAAAGAGATAGACCTCGGAGATCAGACATAGTGAAACGCCGAACACCAGAGCCTCGGTCGAACCAACCCTATTTGTCGGGAGCGGCCGGACCGCAGTTCGTTTCATTAATTGGTCGGTGGTGCGTTCCCAATATTGATTCAGCGTAGCAACGCCTAGGGCAAGGAGCGTAATAGCGATCATCGAATGGGCAAACAAAGCGTATTCAAAGCCGCCCGCCGATGCCAAATAAAATCCGGCCGCCGCCGTCAAAACCAACAAAAAGGCAATGCGGGGCTTTGTCAGCTCGATATACGCCGTTACCTTGTTTCGAAATCCGATCACCTTTGGACCGTTTATGTCAGCCGCCAATGTTTCCATTCCAGTTATGCGTTGAAACCTAAGAGAAAAGAATAACGTCTAACTAACGTATTTCCAAGTATTGCCGCATTACCATATAACCTTTTGACAGTAAGCCGAACTAATTTTGCAAAGGATGACAAAATAATTTGCCTAAGCTATTCTTTATGCTAAAGATGTCTGCCGCTGAGGAAACACTAAGTTCACGTTCTGCGACCCGGAAAAATTCGACCCCGATACTTAATCGGGCTCTGGATTTTCTTAGCTCTGTGCGTTTTGGCGTCGTCCAGTTATGCATTCTGGTAGTTTTAGCGTTGATCGGAATGCTAATTTTGCAGCAGAACGTTCAGGGTTTTGATGCCTATTATGTTTCGCTGACACCGGCGGAGAGGTTGGTATTTGGGCGTCTCGGGCTGTTTGATATTTATCATAGCTGGTATTTTAACCTGCTGCTGTTGACGCTGTCGCTCAACATTATTCTGGCGTCACTCGACCATTTCGGGGCGTCTTGGAAATATATCGTCAAACCGAAAGTCACTGCGACGCGCGACTGGCTGCTTTCGCATAATGATCGTGAAACGTTTGAGATCGGCCAAGAGAATAAAAAAGATCTTGCTGAACAGGTAAAGGCAGTTTTCGAAGCGAACGGTTTAAAATCGCAGATCACCGAGACAAATAGCATCGAATACGGCCTCGATAGCGATGGCAACAAGGATTATTCGGTAATAAACAAAAGTACCGCAACGGTTGTCTTTGGCGAACGCGGAAGCATTAACCGGCTCGGGCCGTATATTGTTCACGTTGCGCTTTTGACCCTGTTTCTGGGTCATTTTGTAGCTCTTCAAACCGGGTTTGACGCTGACGTTAAAATGCTCCCCGGAGCCACGACCGACGAGATCCAACTAATCCAATTCAATCTGGATAAAAAAGAAAAGTTTAACGTCAAGATGCCTTTCTCGATGGAGTGTACCGATATCCAGCAGCGTCTAATCAACGAAAACGGCTCGATAGATGTGAATAATACGCTGGATTGGCGGACGCAGATGAATATCCGGGATCCGGAATACGGAGATTTACTTGCCGATGTCAGCATGAATAAACCGTTCAATTACCGCGGTTACCGGTTTTTTCAGGCTCAAACCATCCCTGTTGGCAATGCCCGGACAATAACGCTTGATGTCACGCCTGAAAAAGGAGGTGAACCGCTCAAATTAGCGATTCCCCGCAACGGGGCATCTAAACTTCCTGACGGCACCGTCGTCGAATACAGCGAATTTATGCCGGATTTTGCTTTCGGAGGCGATGGCAAACCCGACACTCGAAGCGGCGATTACAATAATCCGGTCGCCGTTCTCAATGTGACCCCGACGCTAGGCGAGCGTACCCGAGTATTCGCCTTCGCTCAAAAACTTGCCGATAATATTCCTGTAGGTGCAGCTAAGGCCGGGTACAAATGGCGATTGGCCGAATTTGAAAAATCGCCATTGGCTCATATTCTTTCGATCAAATACGACCCCTATAACGGGGCGTTTATTGCGTGGTACATTGGCGGATTTGGGCTGATCGGAGCTCTAATGTTTGTCTTTTTTATCGCCCATAAACGGGTCTGGGCCAGAATCGAGACAAAAATGGACGGCACGACCGAGGTTGTCGTGGGCGGGCTGGCAAACCGCAACCGGTTGGCGTTTACTGATAAATTTAACAAGATAGTCGAACAGCTTAAGAAATAGCAGACGAGGCAATCATTATGAAAGAGATAGACAGATTAGAGAACAGCACAACTTGGAAGTCGTATTTACCGGCAATCATGGTTATTGTCGGTTCCTTCATAATGCTCGCTCTCCGGCTCGAGATCGGCGAATCGTTTATAAATGACGGTGCCCTGATGATGCTCGCGTTAGCTGCCTATATAATGGCGGCCCTATTTCAACTCACAAATCTCTACGCACCATCGATGATGGCCGAAAAGATCAGTTTTTTCACGGCTGCACTCGGCGTATTTTTTAATTTATCAAGCTGGCTCATACGATGGGTAAACGCCTTTGACCACGAGATCGCGATTATGCGCGAGAGTGGGAATATGTCGACGCCTTGGCTGTTTAGATATGTCCCGCTGACAAATCTGTACGATTACAGCATCGCTTTTGCGTTCGGAGCCGGTTTTGCGACGCTTTTACTGTCTACACGAAGGAAGTTTCGAGTTTTGAGTGCGTTCACACTTCCCTTGGCAGCTCTAGTGCTTACACTCGCCAGATTTATTGGCGGTGAATTTATAAATTTGCCGCCCGTGTTGGATTCATACTGGCGGCCAATCCATGTCGGCGATGCGGCGCTTAGCTACGGTGTCGCCTTGGTTTGTTTTGGCGTGGCCGTGATGTACTTGTTAAAAGACGGTGTCAAAGTTGAGGCAATGGCGATCTGGTCGAGTATTTTTGGCATCTCGATCCTGGCGACGATCAGTAAGTTTTCGGTTTTTACCGAGTTTGTTTATCGGGCGGGCTTGTTTGTTCCGTTTGAGCCAGGCAAAAAACCATTTTCAGCTCCATTCCGCCTCGAAGTCCCTTACGTCGGCCCCGCCCTGGTGATCGCTGGCGTGCTGCTTATCGGGACAATCATTTCATTTTCGATCTATCTTTCGAAAAACAGCGAAAAGGCGAAGTCGGTTGGCCACATATTCTTAAAATTGGCCTTTTTAGCACAGATTGTATCCGTGGGTTTGCTCGTCTCGGGCGTTCGCGATAATTCGAATGTCGAGGCCCGTTTGCGTGACCAGCTCAACTCAAACACCAGCCAATTTGTGATTGCTGGCCGAGCGATGGCCGAGAATCAGCAGCTCAGCGTTTCTGAACTCTCTCAGATAACACCTCAGCAGCATGAACAGATGGGCAGATCTTACCTGCAAGCGAACGGCCCAAAGATGTTCATGAGTTTGAGCACAAATCCGGTCGAATTTGCTGCTTTGCTGACGGCCTTGGTCGGAACTTTGTTCGTACTCTTTTTTAGCTATAAAACTGAAACCTTGCGAAACCGCCTGCCCAGTCTCGAATCGCTCGACGGTCTGATGTATAAAACCGCCTGCCTGGCATTCGCCGGGCTTGCCATGTTGCTGATTACCGGAGCAATCTGGGCAAATGAATCATGGGGACGGCCGTGGGGATTCGATTCGAAGGAGACTGGAGCATTGATCGCCTGGCTCACATATGCTGGGTTTTTGCATACGCGGATCTCGCGCGGGTGGACGGGCCGAAGTTCGGCCTATTTTGCGATCGTCGGGTTTCTCTTTGTGGTATTTACCTATCTCGGTGTGAGTTACTTGCTAAAAGGACTGCATAGTTACGCCTAAACCCGGCGGTCTATTCGATAGTGACTTTGGCTACATTCAGGATCGAATGCCGGGTTGTAACCCCGTTTTTTTCGATCACGACGAGCATTCCTTTATCGACATTAAATTTTAGGACCTCGCTCATCGGACGCTCAAATACTTCGCCGTTTTTTAAGAGAATAATAAGTTGAATGCTGGCCAGCGGATCCGGTTTTTTCTCCTCAGGTTTCGCCGGAGCCTTTGCCGGCGGACTACTATTTCGAGGTCTGTTTACAGGTTTATTTGCCGCGGAGGTATCGGGTTTGGTTTCGGTTTTATTTGCCCGACTATTGTTACGCTTTTCGGCGACAGGGGCCGGAGTCGTTTCCTTTTTGCTTTCCTTTGCCACCGGTTCACTCGATTTCACCTTTGTCCGTGAGGGCTTGTCAAAAATAGTGGGAACCTCGTCCGAGCTTTCATTTCGCGAGTTTGTTGTTTTTTCCGGGTTTTTCGATCTTGGTCGAACCTCGATGATCGTTCCTACCGAATTGACGACGGTCCTTGCACCATCCGGTCGTGTGGTCGGATCAAGCGTCGGAGCATCTTCGGTCATTTCCTCAGCGACCGCAACAAAGCTCCCCGCAAACTTAATTCGGAATGAAGCCGCGTCGTCATTTGGCGTGCGACCCTGTATTCGCAGCAAAAGCCGCTCACTCTTTCTAAGGTAGATCAAACGTCCTGTCTCGGCAGGTCCCGCATCTGCATAGATCACCATTTTTGTCAGCGGACGCAGGCCATCCTGCGAGAAAACATCGATATCACCCGTAAAATTCTTTGTCACGACATTAATAAAAATGTCGCCTTGTACTCCGTCAAATACGTAGTAAAAGCTTGTAACACGCGAATCGCCAATGTCGCGGGCCTTGATAGCCCCGCCGATCTCATTTGTTGTGACCGCCGTCGGGAAACTTTGATCTCGTGACTGCGCTCCAACTGGTGCTATTAAGATAAAGGTCAAAAGCACCAATAATGCAATCCTTAAATTTATGATATTTGCTGATCCCACTTAATTTAGCTGCTTTTTGAGATGAACGAGGCGTGACGTTTCCGAATAACCAAGCCGGGTGTGGGCCTGCTGGCTAATGAGGTTGCCGATCTCGGCATCCGAAGCCATTTCGCTGCAGCCTTTTTGACGGGCCCAATCCTCAGCGTAATCGACAAGTCCACGACCGATACCCGCTTGCCGGTAAATTGCTTCAACGAACCAGCCCTCGAGGTAGCCGACATTGTCGGTATTGCAGTCTTCGACATGCGAGCGAATGCTTGCCTCAAGAAACCCGGCCAATCGCCCGTCACC
>JBGTCS010000129.1:0-5063 GCA_041748715.1 Pyrinomonadaceae bacterium
GTGTTTCGCGTGCCGATCTGGAGCATGACGCCGGTCGGATCCCCTGCTAAACGTAGGGCTTCGCTGATCTCATCCACGTGAGATTCGTGCGTCACTTCCATTGCTATGACCTTTATCCCGTATTTCCCGGCGAGCTCAAAAACATAGGGCAGACAATTTTTCCCATGCCCCTGAAATGAATACGGGCTGGTCCGCGGTTTATATGCCCCCATGCGGGTGCATACCTGGCCTTCGTCGCGGAGCGCCTTCATCATCGCCTCGACACTTTTCTCCGAATCGACCGCGCACAGCCCCGCAAAAACATTTAAATTATCCTGGCTAAACGTGACGCCGTTATAGGTAAAATTATTTGGCCGATGGTCGTCCTTGTGTCGCCCTAAGACACGATAAACCTCTGACACGCGTATTACATGCTCTATGCCTGGAAAACTCTTTATCTCATCGACCGAGAGGGCCGCTGTGTTCCCGATCAGATGGAGCTCGGTTAGGAGTTTTTCGGTTCCCTGAAAGTTATGTACAAGAATCTCAATGTTTTGAAAATTCTTGAGATGAGTTTCAATCCGCTTATATTCGCGTGTGGTCTCATCGATATTTGGTTTTAATACTATGATCATAGAGCCTTAGTTAATTTACTTTCTGCAACAGTGTAGTGGAATAGCGGCCGAGAAGCCGGACTTCCTCGACCTGTTTGCGGATTTCATCGAGAGCCCCGGTCAGATCGCCCTCGATCGCCGGGGTCCGAACGTCGAGATAAAAATTAAATTGGCCGGGCATATTTCGGATCGGCAAGCTTTCGATCTTGTGCAGGTCAATTCGCCGACGCACAAACGGACTCAGAGCGTTATGTAGAGCTCCGGGCTGATTTTTTAGTCTTAGAACTATCGAGACCTTGTTTCCGGTCGGATTATCTGAACGCTTTGGCGATAGAAGGGCAAAGCGTGTGTAATTTTCACTGTTGTCTTCGAGATGTTCGCGCAAGATCTTGCCGCCGTAGATCTCCGCAGTTCGTTTACCTCCGATTCCGGCCCGTGTCACATCGCCGCTCTCAACGGCCCGCCGGACGCTTCCAGCCGTGTCGTCGGTCGGCACAGCTTTCAAATGCGGATACGCCGCAAAAAATCGCCGGCACTGTGCCAGAGCCGCCGGATGTGATTCGACCGTCCGGATCGTCTCCATTGTCGCCTCGGGACAACCGATCAAAAAATGCGAAACGGGCAAAATAACATCCGCGATAATATGCAGCTTGCTGTCGAGAAGCAGATCGACGCATCGATGAACTGAACCGATCAGACTGTTTTCAAGCGGGGCCAAAATTAAGTCGGCTTTGCCGGTATCGATGGCGGCAAACAGATCTTCAAAAGTCGGAAACGACACGGACTCACAATCGTCGCCTAAAATCCCGAGGGCCGCCTCCTCGCTAAATGTGCCGCGGTCGCCGAGAAATGCAACCCTTAACTTTCCAGTCAACTTGGTAACCTCATTTTCAGCCGCCGTCATAACCCCGAATGGTTTTTGATATGTCCTTTGCTGCAACTGTAATGATTCGTCGATGATACGCTGAAAAATATTGTCGATGCTGTGACCGTCTAAAGGGCCGGGATTTTCCTGACGTAACCTCGACAAGACCTCCTGTTCCCGGTTTGTATCGCACAGCGACGTTTCATTGCTGGATTTGGCGGCGCCGACACGCAAAGCGATCTCGGCCCGTTTATTCAACAGCCGTAAGAGTTCGCCGTCTATCGCATCGATCTCAGCTCGCGGATCGTTAATTTTTTCTTTACTCATTAAATCACCGCTGCGGCCTGTCGAACCGGATGAAGCCATTTTGTAAATCGCTCGTCACGTCCATTTACCGCATCAAAAAAAGCTGTCTGGATCCGCTCCGTTACCGGCCCGCGTCTGCCGCTCCCGATCATCTGCCCGTCAACTTCACGTATCGGCGTGATCTCAGCCGCGGTGCCGGTCAAAAACGCTTCATCCGCATTCAAAAGGTCATCCAACTCGAGCGGCACCGCCGAAGGAGCTAGACCGAGTTCGCTTGCTAACTCTATCGCAGAGTCACGGGTAATGCCCATTAATATCGAATCCACCGCACGATTCGTGAATACCTTACGATTCTTAACAACAAACAGATTTTCGCCCGCTCCCTCAGCCAAACGCCCGTCTCGATCCAGCAGCAAGGCCTCGTCAAAACCTCTTTCAAACGCGTCGTTTACCGCCAAGATAGAATTGAGATATTGCCCGCAAGCTTTTGCCGTTGTGGGCATCATGCTCGAGTGGATCTTGCGCCACGGTGACACTGTTACCCGAATCCCATTTTCCAAGCCTTCCGCGCCGAGATACGCTCCCCACGGCCACACCATGATCGCAACTTCGGTCGGACATTTTGCCGGATGCAGTCCCAAACTTGCGCTGCCCATATAACAGATCGGCCGAATATAACAGCTCGCGAGATCGTTGGCGGCTATCAGATCAACAATCGCTTCGGTCAGTTCGGCGACCGAATACGGGATCTTGATATTGTATACCGCCGCCGAAGCGTGAAAGCGTTCCAGATGTTCGCGGAGTCGAAAAACGGCTGGGCCGCTCGTAGTGTCATAACACCTGATCCCTTCAAACACCCCGCTTCCGTAATGAAGTCCGTGGGCCGAAACATGAACCGTTGCGTCCTCCCATGGCATCACTACACCATTCTTCCAAATAAACTTAACATCTTGAAATGACATAACAAAAATAGTTCCGTCGTCCCGATGGCTCAGGTCAAAAGATCACCGCCCGGCGCGAGCCGGTTCGAATGTGCAGATTACGATAGATTCGGCCGCTAAACTGCCCAGAGGGAAAGAGCCGGATTGCTATGAAGGCTTTTATCGAGTCCGGCCAGCCAATCGGGCCGCTGTTTCGAACAGATATCCAGAGCGATCGTATCCTCAAGCGCCTCGGACGAGTGTTCAACTCCGGCTGGGATACACAGCAATTGATTGCTGCGGATCGTCACGTCGCCGTCCGGCAGATGAAACGCCCAAGCACCCTGCAACACAAAGATGATCTCTTCGGATTCATGAGAATGCAGCTGCGTCACCTCGCCTTCCTGGACCTCGACTTTGGCCAGCGTCAGCGATTCGCCATAAAAGATCTTTCGCAAATATGACGGACTGACATCCGCGTTTTCTAATTCGTTCAATTCACCGAATTTCATAATTCGTACCCTTTTTAGTTTTTTGCTGTGTTGACCAATGTTTCCTGCGACAGCCACGGCATCATCGCTCTCAAGCGTGCTCCGACTTCCTCGATCTGATGCCGCTCGCCCTCGCCTTCTAAACGTTTGAAATTCTCCTTGCCGTTGTCGCATTCGCTCATCCATTCGTCGGCAAATTCGCCGCTTTGGATCTCGCCCAGGATCTTTTTCATTTCCGCTTTGGTCGCGTCCGTAACTATGCGGTTGCCGCGGGTCAGATCACCGTATTCGGCCGTGTTAGAGATAGAGTAACGCATGTTGCCGATGCCGCCCTCGTAAAGCAGATCGACGATCAGTTTCATCTCGTGAAGACATTCGAAATACGCCATTTCGGGCGAGTAACCGGCCTCGGTCAGCGTCTCAAAACCTGCCTGGATCAGCGAGGTCAGACCGCCGCAAAGCACCGCCTGCTCGCCAAATAGATCGGTCTCGGTCTCCTCTTTGAAAGTCGTCTCGATCACACCGGCTCGCCCGCCGCCGATCGCCGAAGCATAAGCCAGTGCGACCGCCGCCGCGTCGCCGCTGACATCCTGATGGACCGCCATCAGACACGGAACGCCGCGACCGCGAGAATATTCGCTGCGAACGAGGTGCCCCGGCCCCTTGGGAGCGACCATGAATACATTTACGCCGGGCGGCGGTTCGATCTTTTTGAAATGAATGCCGAAACCATGAGCAAACGCGAGATATTTTCCGTCCGTTAAGACTGGTTCGATGTCGTTTTTATAGATCGATGGCCCGAGTTCGTCGGGTACGGCCATCATAATTACATCGGCCTTTTCGGCAGCCTCGCGCGCAAAAGTCACTTCGAGCCCAGCGTCTTCGGCCTTTTTCCAAGATTTGCTGTCGGCGTGAAGCCCGACGATCACATCATTGCCGGATTCTTTCAAATTGTTTGCGTGCGCATGCCCCTGCGAACCGTAACCGATCACGGCGATCCGCTTTGATTTCAAAAGGTTAGCGTCCGCGTCTTTGTCATAAAAAACTTTCATTATATTGATTTCCTCTTTTGCAAAATTAATCTCAACGGCTGGGAATGGGATTCCCGAATCCCCTCGCCGAGCGGAGAAGCTTTGCTTTTCCGTCGAGCCCCCTTTCATCTTTGCGGCTCCGCCGCCGCTTAACCCTGTCCCGGCGGCATAGCCGCAAGTTTTTTTTAACCCAGCCGGAAAAGCAGAGCTTTTCCGCTCGGCGAGTATCGAATAAGAAATTCTTAACTCACGCTGCCGCCGCAACAGTTTGCTCATCCGACATCAGACGAGAGAGTCGATTTATCGCCACGCAACCGCTGCGTGTTACTTCGTTTACCTTCAACGGCCGCAGCATATCGATAAAAGTATCGACTTTATCGGTTGTACCCGAGAGCTCGAGGATCATATTGTCATGCGAGATATCGACGACCTTGCCGCGAAATATCTCGACCAGACTCATAACTTCCTGACGCTCCACGCCGGCTTTGACCGAAATATCGATCAACGCCATTTCCCGCTCGATATGCGGCAAACTGGTCACGGCCTTCACCTCGCGAACACGAGCAAGCCGTGAACATTGCTTGATTATCTGTTCGACGGTTCGATCGTCGCCATGGGTTACAACCGTCGCTTTCGACCATTCGGAATCAAGTGTCTTGCCCACGGTAATGGTCTCAATATTAAATCCCCGAGCGCTAAACAATCCAACGATCCGCGAAAGCTCGCCCGGCTGATTTGCAACTATTATCGAAATCGTGTGACGCATAAATCAGTAGTCAGTAGTCAGTAGTCAGTGGTCGGCAGTCTGAATTCTGACCACTGACCACTGACCACTATTTCAAAATCATATTCCTCGA
>JBGTCS010000130.1:0-13892 GCA_041748715.1 Pyrinomonadaceae bacterium
GCACGGATAAATGTGACGATATCCTCGGTGGAGGTGCCGGGGAGAAAAATTTCGGACACGCCGATGGCCTTGAGACTCGCAATATCTTCCTGCGGCACAATGCCGCCGACCAGAACGAGTGTGTCGTTCATGCCATTCTCATGCAATAGATTTACAATCCGCGGACAGAGCGTGTTATGTGCTCCGCTCAGTATCGAAATACCGACGGCGTCGACATCCTCTTGCAACGCTGCGGATGCAATCATCTCGGGTGTTTGACGGAGTCCGGTATAAATAACTTCCATACCGGCATCACGCAACGCTCGGGCGATAACCTTTGCCCCACGGTCGTGTCCATCGAGACCGGGTTTGGCGACCAACACTCTTATTTTTCGTTCACTCATACGAGCCTCAGTATATTAACGGGCGATGCGTGAGAGCAAACCGCCGCGTCGGATATACGGTTTTAGTTCCTGCCACGAAAAGAAGAATTTGCCATCCGGCTGGAGAGCCTGGATGACATGCGGAAAGCCATAATCGTAAGTTAATGTGACGCCTTTTTTATTTATTGAGAATCCGTCGAGATCCGATCGTTTGAAAACCGAGTTTGCAAATAGCGGTGCCGGGTCCGGTTCTTCGTTTGAGGGATCGCTTTTGATTTCTTTAATTGCCGCGGCGATTTCCTTTTTATGGGTCTTTCGCACAAGGGCGACAAGCCCGTTAAGATTGGTAAAAACATCCGCCGGTGTTACCATCCCTCCAATTTTAAGATCCACGACGACCGTTTTGATAGAACCGGACGGATATGCCCCGGTACCGCTGACGGCAAGTTGAATACAAAGAAGACCATTTTGGTTATAGAGCACCTCATAATCGGCTTCCTCGAGCCATTGGAGCTCGGTCAGTTCTTCCTTTATGTCGACGCCAAGCACTTTTTCGTAGCTGATCGAGGATTCGATCTTTCGCGCTAGAGAGGGCGTTGCGGCCTTAACTTTTGGATAATTAACGGTAAACGACCGTTTATGATCCATGATCGGGTTGGGCCGTTTGTAGGTGACTTTTTTGCCGGTGATGGTTACCGATTGGGCAAAGCCGACCGATGAAAGAATAGAGATAGAACAGATGAGAAGAAAAACTTTAATTTTCATAATTCTGATAAAGATCCATATTTGGCGAGGCAAATATACAGCGAATTTTTGCGGCCAATCCCTTCTGACGTTTGATCGCTGCGGCCATCTCAAACCAGCCATGGGTATTTATCCACAGCGGGTTATAGCTTTTTAGCGGAGTTACGATGCCGTAGCGCGGTTCTTCGGTTTCGTGGACAAAGGAACCAAATAACCGGTCCCAAATAATCAGCACGCCGGCGTAATTTTTATCCAGATATTTATCGTTCACGCCATGATGGACGCGATGGTGCGACGGCGTGTTAAGGACATATTCGAGCCAGCCCAGCGATTTGATAAAGCGGGTATGGATCCAAAATTGGTAGATCAAATTAAATCCGTGCATCACAAAGAACATCCACGGAGCAAAGCCGAGCAGCATGATCGGAGCGTAGAATATCCAGTGCAGGATGCCGCTAAACCAGCTTTGGCGGACCGCGACGCTCAAATTGTAATGTTCGCTTGAATGGTGGACGACGTGAAAATTCCAAAACAGCCGCGATTCGTGACTTATTCGGTGAAAAATATAATAGGCCAGATCGTCGATAAAAAATAGAAAAACCCAGGTCCACCAAGCTTCGGCCGGAAATTTGTACGGTGCAAGATCGTAAAAGTAGAGATAGATCGCCCCCGTGAAAAGTCCAAACAATGCTCCCCAGACAACGCTCATAAAGCCCAAAAATATATTGCCCCAGGTATCCCGACGGTCGCCGTACTCGTCTGATCGCTTGAGGTAAGCCCAGAGGGCCTCGCCCGCGATGAGCAACGCAAAAAATGGAATAGCAAGTACGGTCGGCCTCAACATCTACCTTATTTATACACGATTCGATTATTGGATAACAGGTTTGAAACGCAGCGCCCCCGGGTGCAGGTTGCGAATGTCGTTATTTACCTCCGCCCACTTGCATAGTACGATAGCCTGGATGAAAAATGCGGTAAAGATCCTTTTTCTTGTGTTTGCGGCTGCATTCGTCGTAATACAATTCTTTCAGATAGAACGAACAAATCCGCCGATCGTCGAGGGCGATACGCTCGAAGCCGCCCTTGCGGTTCCGACGTATATCTCGTTGATTTTGGGGCGTTCCTGCAACGATTGCCACACGCACAAAACGATCTATCCGTGGTACGCATACATTCAGCCGTCGGGTTGGTTTCTCAGAGACCACGTCGACACCGGTAGGAGCCGTCTCAACCTGAGTATTTTTAATACTTACGACGCCAAGAAAAAGATCAAGAAGCTCGAAGAAATGTGCGAGCAGGTCGAATATGGCGAGATGCCGCTGCCGTCGTACCTTTGGCTTCATCGGACGGCCAGATTAAGCGATAGTGAAGCTAAAGCTTTGTGCGATTGGGCAAATGCCGAGTTAGCAAAATTTGCCAAATAAAGGGCGAGAGTGGAACCTCGATACTTAAGCTTGCGTATATTTTCCCGAAGGTGACAAAGATATGTTTTGCCCAAGCTGCGGAGCGAAAAATAATATAGAACAAAAATATTGCCGTGCGTGCGGACTAAACCTCGAACAGACAGCAGCCTCGATGCTCGAACAGTTTCCGGACGGCCAGCGTCTGGAGCTTCAACAGCAGGAAAAAACGCTAGAAAAGTTTGGCAATATAGCTTTTGGTGGTTTTGTTGTCGTTATCGGAATAGCGCTTTGCTGGATGATCTATTTCGTTTTTGAAAAAATGGTGCTTAGTGGAATTCAGCCGTTTTCGGGCATTTTGCTGATTGCGTTTATCGTCTTTGCGGCCTTAACCCTCGGGTATGTAATTTGGCGTGAAAGTTTGAAAGAAAAACGTCAAAAGATTGTAACTGCCCGGGGACTGGATTCATTATCGGAATCCAGTTCGACAAAATATCTCGGCGAAACAACCTTTGAACCGGTTCCCAGTGTTGTCGAAGATACGACCGAACTTCTGGTCAAAAATAAGCCAGACAATTTGAATTAGGTATTAAACGCGCGGTCTTTCGCTGACGATGGGGACCTGTTTTGCTTCTTGCCGATTCTGAAGATACAGATTTTAATGTCGCTTGAACTCGTGGCAAAGGCGCTACTTGGTTAGCCCGTTAAAATGGCTGCGAATTCATTTGCCCCATTGAGGATGCCATAAACGAAGTGGTTAAGGACTGCGGGATCAGCCGAAATATCGTAAAATAAATCAATGCCGATCTTACCGATAGTTCATTATCCTGAGGCTGTGCTGCTTACGGTGGGGAAACCGGTCGGCGACGGCGAGTTTGACGCCGGGCTCGAGCAGGTTGTCGAAGATATGTTTTTGACGATGGAGCATGCCGGCGGAGTGGGCCTGGCGGCGCCGCAGGTCGGGATCTCGAAACGACTTTTTGTGATGGATACGCCGAACGACGACGAGACACGCGAACGCCATGTGTTGATCAATCCCGAGATCATCCATGTTGAGGGTGAACAGACGGGCGACGAAGGCTGTTTGTCATTTCCGGGGCTGTATCAGGTCGTAAAGCGCGAGATGCGTGTCATCGCGCGTGCGCAAAATTTACAAGGTGAAGAATTCGAAATAGATGTCAAAGACCTGGCCGCGCGGTGTATACTTCATGAAACAGATCATTGCGACGGCATAGTTTTTATCGACCGGATGACGCCTCTAAAACGGCAGCTTGCCAAACGAAAGATCAAAACATTACAAAAAACAGGGAAGTGGAATTAAAGTGGATATACAGGAAACACGATTAACGGCGGAGCTCGGTTCGAGCGGTGAACTCAACAAATATCTCGGCGAAGGCTGGATATTGCTGCTGAGTTATGTGAAACATTCTTGCGATTCGCACGAGCCGAAATTTGTGGTCGGGTGGCAAAATGACGGCCCGCCTATTTTTCCCGAGCTTTTGGATGAGTGGGAACGCCGAGAGATATTAAAACAAGAGAATCGATAATTGACTAGGGGATCTAAATGCAGACACAGAGAACATTAGACGAATTTAAGAACGAACCATTTACAGATTTTTCAAAACCTGAGAATGCCAAAGCAATGACCGCCGCGATTGAAAAGGTTCGCGGCGAACTTGGACGCGAGTATCCGATCATCATCGGCGGCGAAAAGATTGCTCTGGATGCAAAATTTAACAGCATCAACCCCGCCAAGACGTCTGAGGTGGTTGGCGTTTTTTCAGAGGGCGACAAGAATACCGAACTGGCCGAAAAGGCGATAACGGCCGCGACCGAGTCTTTTAAGACCTGGCGCTATGTCGATCCGGTCGAACGTGCGGATTATTTATTTAAGATCGCCGACATCATGCGCCAGCGAAAGCACGAGCTTTCGGCGTGGATGGTCTTTGAGGTTTCCAAAACCTGGGCCGAGGCCGACGGAGATACTGCCGAGGCGATAGATTTTTGCGAATTCTACGGCCGCGAAATGCTTCGCTGGGCGGGCGAACAGCCCGTCACGCCGTATCCCGGTGAAAAGAATCTGTTTGAATATATTCCACTTGGCGTCGGGGCTGTTATCCCGCCGTGGAATTTTCCGCTGGCGATCATGGCCGGGATGACGCTGGCCGCTGTGGTGGCGGGCAACACCGTTGTGCTCAAACCTTCGTCTGATTCGCCGACGATAGCGGCAAAATTTATGGAGATCGTCGAGGAAGCCGGGATTCCGGCTGGCGTCATCAATTTTATCAGCGGCAGCGCCGCAACCGGCGAAGCGATGGTCACAAACCCGAAGACAAGGTTTATCTCCTTTACGGGCTCAAAGGGCGTCGGGCTGCACATCAACGAGGAGGCCGCCAAGGCCCGCCCCGGCCAAATATGGATCAAACGGGTCGTCGCGGAAATGGGCGGCAAAGATGCGATCGTGGTAGCGGATGATGCAGCTGACCTCGATGGCGTTGCGGCCGGCGTCGTTGCGGCGGCATTTGGATTTCAGGGCCAGAAATGTTCGGCGTGCTCGCGTTTGATCATTGATGAAAAGATACACGACGAATTGCTTGAAAAGGTCGTGGCTTTAACGAAAAACCTAAAGATCGGACAGCCGACCGAGGGCGATACCAACGTTGCCGCGGTTATTAACAAGCGTTCGTTCGACAACACGCTTGGTTATATCAAAAAGGGCACCGAAGAAGGCGGAACAGTTCTAACCGGCGGAAAGGGCGACGATGCCGGAGGATTTTACATTGAGCCAACCGTTATGAGTAACGTTTCGCCGGGAGCCACAATTGAACAGGAAGAAGTCTTTGCACCTGTTTTAGCCGTCATTAAGGCACGAGATTTTGATCACGCCCTCGAGATCGCAAACGATACAGAGTTTGGTTTGACCGGAGCTTTGTATTCGGCCTCGCAAGAACGGCTTGATCGTGCTCGCCGGGAATTTCACGTCGGCAATCTTTACCTCAATCGCAAATGTACGGGCGCGTTGGTCGGTGTCCACCCATTTGGCGGATTCAACATGAGCGGAACCGACTCGAAGGCTGGCGGTCGTGAATACCTGCTCCAATTTATGCAGGGCAAATCGACGGCACAGAAGATTTGATAATTTTAGGTCGACAGGTGAGGAAACTCTATTTTGATTGAACAGATGAGAAAAACTACGGGTCTTAAATTAACTATTGTCCTGGCCGCGATCTCGATCTCGGCTTTGTCACTCGTTGCTCAAAAGCCGAAACAGGAGTCGAAGGTGGCGAAATCCGCCGTATTCGCCGTTTTGAATGACGGACAAACACTCGAGCCGATCGCCTATATATCAAAGGGAAAGCTCGAACCTGCGGTCAACGGCAGTGACGACAACAAGCTGATCAATGCTTTCAACCGATCATATTACAAAACTGGTTCCGCATACCGGCTTCTGTTTGGCGGAGCCAATTCGGGCGCGGTAACCATAAAAAGTTCGGATCCAAAATCCGATTGTGCCAAAAATTTGGCGACCGTAACTACCAAGTCGGCAAAAACTCCGCTTCGCGGGTTTGTAATGGGATTGGCAACAAACGCTCCAATAAAATCGACTACCGCATATCGCCGACGGCCAACGACGGATGAAAAAGACGAGATCGAAACACTTGTCCGGGCCGAGTATGCCAAAGAAAAATTAACACCCGAGAATCTCCGGTATCACAACCTGACGGCGATGGACCTCGACGGAGACGGGACCGCCGAAATGGTTGGTTCATATTGGATCGAGGTCGATCGACTGACGCGCGCATTGTTATTTTTTATCGCCGGCAAAGAAGCAGGCGGAAAATATTCGATCGGCTATCACGAATTTCGCTCAATCGACCAGGCGGGCGTCATGAGCGGCGAGATCAAATCGCTTGATGAGGGAGTTTATCACGAGTTGTTGTTAGATGTTTTCGACTATGATGGCGACGGAACAAGCGAGGTTTTTACCTATGTTCAGTCATTCGAAGGTTCAGGGTTTAACGTTTATCGCCGAAAGGGAAATAAGTGGACGCGGGTTTTCGAAGGCTCAAATTACCACTGCGGATATTAGGCTCGAAAATTTCTGTTTTTAGAGTTCAAGTGTTAAGTTCAAAATTTGAATTTAGCACTTTTTTTGATTTGCCGGACATTCGTCTGTGAGATCAGAGTCGCGGTTTGTATTTGTAAAGCATGAAGATCGTATTTATGGGCACGCCGCAGGCAGCGGTTCCTTCGCTCGAAAAATGTCTGACTGACGGTCACGAGGTCGCGGCCGTTTATACGCAGCCCGACCGTCCGTCGGGCCGTGGAAACAAGATCACGTTTTCCCCGGTCAAGGAATTTGCTATCGCGAATTCGCTGCCTGTTTATCAGCCGATTAAAATAAAGACCGCGGAGACAATCGAAGAATTTAGGTCTCATGCCGCCGACGTGGTTGTAGTCGTTGCCTATGGCCGCATTTTGCCGGAATCTTATTTGAAGGCTTTTCCACAGGGCGCCGTAAATGTTCATTTCTCGCTTTTGCCCAAATATCGCGGGGCCGCACCAGTCAATTGGGCAATCGTCAACGGCGAGTCAGAGACCGGCGTGACCACAATGCAAATGGACGTGGGGCTCGATACCGGGCCGATACTTTTGCAGCGGTCGACGCCGATCGGGCCGGATGAAACAGCAGTTGAGTTGATGTCGAGACTTTCGGTCTTTGGAGCTGATTTGCTTTCCGAAACTTTGAACAGGCTTGATGCAATATCCCCTGTCGAGCAGGATCACGCTGCCGCGACATTCGCTCCTATTATGAATAGGGAAGACGGGCGGATCGACTGGCAATTGTCCGCACAGCAAATTTCGGATAGGGTCAGAGGATTTCAGCCTTTTCCGGCAACCTTTACGTACCATTCGGGGACAAAGCTGACGATTTGGAAAGCTTCACATTGTTCAGATCCCGAAGTTCAAAGCTCGGCTCCCGGCGAGGTGCTTGTGGCTCATAACGATCGACTTTTGGTCGCATGCGGCGACGACTCTGTAATCGAGATCACGGAAATTCAACCCGAAGGGAAACGGAGAATGAGTGTCCGCGATTTTTTAAATGGCACGAAACTTCAAACAGGTGCCATCCTGGGCGGCTAATTTTTATTAGAAATGGAACAGAAAGATAAAATTCAGATCATTGCGTTTTACGAATTCAAAAAGCTTGAATCCGTCGGGGAACTCGCAGTTATTAAAGCTGCTCTCAAGGATCTGTTCCTCGATGTCGGTGTCCGGGGAACGCTGATCATCGCCGACGAGGGCTATAACGGAATGGTTTGCGGTGATGTTGCCCAGATCGAAGCCTTTGTAAAACGGTTCGACGAGCTGATGAAAACCACTCTCGTTTACAAATCATCGTTTAGCGAAAACGCTCCGTTTCGGCGGATCGACGTTAAGATAAAGCCTGAGATCGTTACATTAAAACAGGACGTCGACATATCGCTTGGCGACGGTACACACGTTAAACCGACTGATTGGAATAATGTGATCTCTGACCCGGAAACGGTGCTGCTCGATGCCCGAAACGACTATGAATACAAATCCGGCACGTTTAAAGGGGCCTTGAATCCAGATATCGCAAAATTCAGCGACTTGCCCGCTTTTGTGGCGGAAAATCTGGATCCGGATAAACACAAACGGATCGCCATGTTCTGTACCGGCGGCATCCGCTGCGAAAAATTTGCTCCGTATTTGAAACAGCTTGGATTTGAAGAGGTTTATCAACTCGAAGGGGGCATTTTGAAATATCTCGAAGAAACACCAGCGGAAGACCTCCTCTGGGAGGGCGAATGTTTTGTCTTTGACGAGCGCGTGACCGTTGATGCCAATCTGCAGAAAGGGTCCGGGGTCGATCACTCTCAACGGCTCACCAACCGCAAAAATCCAAAATACAAGGTGTCTGAATGAACATCTCGCCGGCACGAACCGCTGCTTTTGATATCCTGCTGCGGATCGAAAAAGAAAAGGCATTTACCTCGGTGCTGCTTCCGATGTTTGAGGCCAGCCTTGAGCAAAACGATCGGCGTCTGTGTCATGAACTGACGCTCGGAACTCTTCGCAAACAAATGCTGCTCGATCGTTTTATAGACGCCCTGACGGGCGGTAAAAAGATCGATCTCGAAATTCGTATCGCTCTGAGGATGGGTGTCTACCAGCTTTATTATCTCGATAAGATCCCGCCCTATTCGGCTATCAATGAGAGCGTTAACCTGGTCCAGCGGGCCAAAAAAACGTCGGCAAAAGGCTTTGTCAATGCTGTCCTCCGGCGGGCGTCCAGGGAAAAGCCGGAATTGAAATTTGCAGACGAAATCGAAAAAACCTCGGTCGAGACGTCGCACCCAAGATGGCTTATCGAAAAATGGACCGAGGCCATCGGGTTTAGCGACGCATCGGATCTTGCCCGAGCTAACAACGATATCGCACAGCTGTCGTTCCGATTCATTGGCGAGATAAGTGAAGAGGGCCGTCGAATTTTAGAAAGATCTCATCCCTCGGAACACGTCGACGGATGCTACATTTTACTCAGCCATGATGAAAAGTTTTTCGAACTCGCGGCCAGTGGCGAAATTTATATCCAGGACGAAGCGTCCCAAATGGCAGCCCATGCAGTCCGAGCGGATGACAGCCAAAGAATACTCGATGTTTGTGCCTCGCCTGGCGGCAAGACTGGGCTCATCGCTGGCAATTTGGAGGGTGATTCTAAAGTTGTTGTGGCGGGCGACCTGCACTGGACGCGAGTGGAATACCTTAAAGATAATTGCCGCAATCAGGGAGCCGGATTTGTTCACACGGTACAGTATGACGCTGAAAAATCGTTGCCATTTGCCGATGAAACCTTTGATTCGATACTCGTCGACGCTCCGTGTTCGGGTACCGGTACGATCCGCCACAATCCCGAATTACGCTATTTTATTGATGCTGCAGATCTCACGGAATTGGCGGCGAAACAACTCACGATACTCAACAACGCATCAAAACTGGTACGAAGCGGCGGGGAACTGATCTATTCAACCTGTTCCCTTGAAGAGGTCGAGAACGAAAGTGTCGCGAAGAGTTTTTTGGATGCGAATAGCAGCTTTCAACTTGTAAGGCCAAACGTTGCCGAGCGATATATGACCGATCGGGGATATGCCAGAACCTGGCCGCAACGTGACAAGATGGACGGGTTTTTTATCGCGGCATTTCGAAAGCGGTGAGCAAGGGCAATCGGGTTTATTTGACACGGCCAAAGTTCCTTGTTTTTTTTAAAAGTGTTAGACTGATTTTTCGTTTTTATTAGGATCTATTGTGGGCATATTAGATACAGGATTATCGGCGATCAGCAGGTTGGCAGTTTTGGGACTGTTGGCTGGTGCGTTTCTGTTTGGAATGGCCGGCGTTGTCTATATGTCGCTTCAGGGCGAAGAGATAACGGTGCCCGAGATCACCGGAAAAGATTTTTCGTCCGGTGAAAAGGAACTCGCGTCGCTTGGTCTCAAAATTAAGAAACGAGCTTCGCGTTTTAGTTCCGAAGTGCCAAATACCGTGGTCGAACAGTTACCTAAGCCCGGTGAAATGGTTAAAACCGGGCAATTGATTTTGGTCGTGACCAGCAAGGGGCCGGGCGACGGAGATCAGCCCGCGAGCCTCAAAAATATTTCTGAAGAGGACGACGCCGAAAAGATCGAGGAGATGATCTCCGATAAGCCTAAAAAGCCAAAGTCTAATTCAAACTCGAATAAAAAGAAGGCCGATACGGCCCGTGATGTGTTGGCAAACAACTCGGATTCAGATTCAAAATCGGATCCAAAATCTGATACTAAAGATCCGGCGTCAAATAAAAAGGATCCTGGATCAAATAACAACTCGACTGATAAAACAAACAGGAATACTCAAACGCCGGCCGCAGACAGGCCACCCGTGCAGCCATCGATAAAGCCGCCCGGCGGCGAAGCGCGTCCCAAACCTCAAACGCAGCCATGACCGGGATACAACCGATGGACGGGTTTGCGCAACAAAATAAACGACAAAATTAGAATGTTTGAAATAGCACCGTCGATTTTATCGGCAGATTTTACAAGACTTGCTGAAGCGATCGAGGCGGTAAAGACTGGTGGAGCCACCGTGCTTCACGTAGATGTGATGGACGGGCATTTTGTTCCGAATATCACGATTGGTTTGCCGGTCGTTCGGTCCATCCGCAAAGCGACCGATATGGTGATCGACACGCACCTGATGATCTCGGAACCCGGCCGGTATGCGGTGGAATTTGTAAAAGCGGGTGCCGATATGGTTTCGGTTCATGTAGAGGCGGATGCACATCTTCAGCGGACATTGACGGCGATCAAGGATGCCGGAGGGCGCGCTGGTGTAGCGATAAATCCCGGGACGTCGCTCGAAACGATCTACGAAACGCTGCCGTATGCAGATTTTGTTTTGCTGATGTCGGTCAACCCAGGTTTTGGCGGTCAAAAATTTGTTCCGACTATGTTGGACAAACTCCGTCGGCTCAAACAGATGATTGATGAACGCGGATTGAACGTACAAATCGAAATCGACGGCGGTGTGGATGGTTCAAATATTGGCGAAATAGTAAAAGCCGGAGCTCAACTGATAGTCGCCGGTTCGGCGGTATTTGGCGATGGCGATCCCATTGGGTCGGTCAAACATTTAATTGAAAAAGGGACGGTTTGGGTTTGATATGCGAAAGCATATTGGCCGCATCGAATTATGGTTATTGATATAAGACGCGCAATATTTCTCTCCATCGTGGTTATTCTGGCCTCGACTGCACTTGGTTTTGGACAGGTTAAACCCAACGACGGAACGGACCAGCAGCGTTTGTTGGTGATGACCGACAAGCTCGAAAGAATGCGTCGATCGTTGAAAAGCGCCATTTCGGTTCTGAAGGACGAAAATAAAAGCGACAAGTCAAAAAAGGATGATGAAAAACGACTTGAAACGCCGCTCGGCCGTCTCGTTGCGCTTGATAAGGACGGGTCTCGAATCCAATCGGATGTCAACAGCCTGCGGGGAAAACTTGATCGAAATGACAAGTACGAAGCTTCGGATGTGGATACCCTCGAACAGCTTGTTGGTGAGTACCAAACCCGCGTTGATACGGCCCAGCTAGAAACTGCGGCGGCCCGAGCCAATCCAGTCTCGACAATAGGTCAACCACGCGAGAAAAAGAAAAAGAAAAAATTTCTCGGCATATTCGGCGGCGGCGGCAGCGATGAATACGAAGATCTGCTCGGCAGCGTTCAAGTTGGACGCGACCGCGAATTATTCGTAGTTGCGACCCGCGAAATTCGAAAAAGGAACTATGATGTCGGTCGCCTCCTCTTTCAAACTATCATCACGACTTATCCCGATTCGCCCTATCTGCCGATGTCCAAGCTTGCCGTCGGCGATTCGTTCTATCTCGAAGGCTCGACCAGCGGTTTGATCCAGGCGATCGCAGCATATCAAGATTGGCTGACATTCTTTCCGACGCATCCGCTTTCATGCCGGGTGATCTTAAAGATCGCTGAATCGGAAATGCGTCAGATCGGTCTGCCCGACCGCGACGCGACCCGGGCTAAGCGGGCCGAAACGCGTCTCAAAGCGCTGCTGCAGCAATGTAATGATACGACCCTCAAGGTCGAGTCCGACGAACGGCTACGGCAGGTCCAGGACAATCTTGGCCTTCATAACCTTTTGATCGCCAATTACTATTACACGCTTGCTGTCGATCAGAAAAAAGGCGGGCTAAAGGGGTCTCAGTCACGATATCGAGAAATAATCGACAAATATCCGAATTTCAATTTTATGGACGAAGTCCTATATAAATTGGCGGTCACATATCTTGTCGAAGAAGAAACCGACCAGGCCGCGAGATATTTTCAAAGGATCGTAACCGATTATCCCAATAGCGAATATGTGGCCAAATCCAAGGAACAGCTTGAGCTGATCGGTGCGACCGTTCCGGCGGCTAACCCCGAGAGAACCAGTATTATGCCGCCAGAGGACGTTTCATTCTTTCAAAATTTTAAGAGCCAGCTTTTTGGTATCTATCCGATGACGATCGATAAAGACGGAGTTTTGATGACCAAGGATTTTGACAAAGAGAAATTCGAATTGATCGATCAAATCATTGAGAATCAAGGCGACATTCTTGTAAACCAGATCCCGCAAGCTTTAACGACCGTAATCAAAACCAATGCTCCGACGCCCCAAGTGATCCAGCAAAGGCCGCCTGAAAAACCGTAGCACTCTTTTTTTGGAAAAGTGTATTGGCTGGTAAAAAAACGGACTCAAAACGCCGGTTTGGTTAATCCCGGATTACGTATTATAAAAAGGGAGGCGGGCGCAATATAGGGCCAGAATCACGGCACATCTTGCCCAAAGCCCCGCGATCTCCGCGTCAAATCGAGCCCGGATTCGTCATTAGCGTAAAATCTCCGATCCCGTGCGCAAGCCCGCTCGTAATCAAGGGCGTAACTTTCAACATGCGTGTTACGCCCTTGCTTACGCGCGGGCTTGCGCACGGGGCATCAGCATCAATCTCAAAAATGTCTAATGCCGAATCCGGGTTAAAGCCAACCATACGAAAAAAGCTGTTCGAGGACAAAATTCTCAAACAGCTTTCGATCACCTTTCTAAAAGGACTTACATCAGAGGTTCTGGCGACGGTGTCGGAACCGGATCGGGTTGATCACGCTTCTTAAGTTTTGGCGGGCCTTCTGACGACGAAGATCCCGAATCGCTATCCGCCCCAGTTGGATCCGATCCAACGGGTGGGCGTTTCTTAAGTGTCGGCTTGCTGTCATCGGTCTGATCGTAGTCAGTGACGACGCCCGCTCTCGCATTTGTCAGCTTGAGCAAGTGACCTTTGACCCGTTGAAATTCCGAAGTGCTAATTACGTATTCTTCTTTTTCAGGAAATCGTGCGACAAGCTGCTGGCTTTCGTCGCGGCGTTCAAGCGACTGCGGATGCGACGAGAATAGTTTTGACAACGTACCCGGCTTCTTTCGGTTTTGCGATGCGAGTTTTTCAAACATCGTCGCCATTCCATTTGGATCATATCCGGAAGCATATAGGTATTGCACACCCAAGCGATCGGCTTCTTCCTCCGCACCGCGGCTGAATTTAAAAAACGCAAGCATTTGAGTTAAGCCGGCAGTATTCTGCAAAACCGCACCAGCAATGCCGCCCGTAAAGATGATGCCTGCCAACAGGCCGTAATTGAGAAAAGAGCCTTTCCCTTGATTTTCCATCGCATGACGTGCGGCAACATGTGCGATCTCGTGCGCCATCACGCCGGCGAGCTCGGATTCGTTGTCTGCCGCAAGTATCAGCCCCCGATTGACAAAAAAGAAT
>JBGTCS010000131.1:0-6575 GCA_041748715.1 Pyrinomonadaceae bacterium
GAAATCAACGTCATATTTTAACATCTTTGAGGAAATAAACACAGCCGGGAAAGACAATGAAAATCTATATTTTAAGCGGGTTTTGCCATTCCATTCTCGACCCTGAAAACGCTTGCGCCCGTGCCAAATTTTTCGACAAAACTTTCTTTGGAAGTGGTGACAAATGTTTGCGCTTTTTGGTCCAGAAAATCCAACAGCCGACCGATGCGTCTGTAATCGAGTTCAGAATCTATATCGTCGATCAAGAACAAGGGATATTCGCCGCGGGTTGCGTGAAATACCGTAATATTTGCCAACTGCAGCAGCAACAGAGCACTTCGCTGCTGTCCCGCCGAGCCGAATTTTCGTATGTCGTGTCCATCAAACATCAGGTCGAGGTCGTCGCGGTGGGTCCCGATCAGAGAATGGCCGGACACGACCTCGGCTTGCACACGCAGGGCCAGGCGTTCGACGATAAGGCTTTCATAATCCGACAGATCGCCTTTTCCTTCGAGCGATGACACATAGCGGATAGTGAGTTCCTCACGGGCAAAGAGTTTTTTCTCAAGGACCTCGTTTATTCGCTCGATAAATCTCATCCGGGCCCGGTGGATCTTTGACGCAAGTTTTGAAATCTGAGAATTCCATGGTTGAAGCATTTCAGTAGTTTTCTCGAGCGGAAACTCTTGGTCGCGGGCAGACTGCAGTAATGCATTTTTCTGTTTTATCACGCGGTTGTAATCGGTAAAAACCTGAATAAAAGGCGGGTGCAGCGAAACAATTCCGGCATCCAGAAACCGGCGCCTGGCGTCCGGCACGCCTCGAACGATCTCAAGTTCGTCTGAATTAAAAACGACGGCGTGTAGCTGGCCAAGGTATCGTTTAACCGCTTCTTTTTTATCATTTATCGATAGGGTCTTTGTATTTCCGGCGATCACGACCTGTAGGTCACGGACGATCTCGGGCGACTCGCGGACGGAGCCGCGTACCATTGCCGTTTCACTTTCAAAATCTATCGCGTCAGCAAGGCGAGCTGTTCGGAATGATCGCGTTGACGCCAACAGTGCGATCGCCTCAAGCCAGTTGGTTTTTCCCTGGCCGTTTTCGCCGACCAGGACATTGAGTCCCGGACAACATTTGATCGCGCCGCGCAAATTGCGGAAATTGTGGGCTTCGACAGATTCGAGCAGCATGCAAAAATTTTAACATGTTAAATTTGTTTCCTCCTTTTCTACTCCTAGTTTGAAAACCGGCAATTTCTTGACTTCGGCCGCTTTTGAATTTACAAAGGTGGTATGAAAAAATTTATTTGGTTCGTAATGCTGCTCGTTTTGGCCGGTTCCGTGGCCGCGCAAAACGATTCGCCCTTGAAACTCGCTTTTGCCGGGCACACGATGGACGGCACCAAGGTCGATATCGAAAAGCTCCGCGGAAAAGTCGTGGTCCTGAATTTATGGTTCATCAACTGCCCCAATTGTGTCGGGGAGATCAAAGAGCTTAATAAATTGGTTGACGAATATAAAGATAATAAGGACGTCGTTTTTCTCAGCTTGGCCGCTAGCAAAAAGATCGATCTTGCAAAGTTTTTGATAAAAAATCCGTTCAAATATCAGATCATCCCCGATGCCACGGTCCTCATCCTTACCAAATTTGGCACGCCGGATAAGAATGGCGATATCAATGTTCCGTTCCCGCTGCATTATGTCATCGACCGGGAAGGCAACATCGTGGCAAAAGAGCAAGGGATCAAAGGCATCAAGACCGTGAGAACTGAATTGATTAAGCAATTTTCGCAAACCTTGGTTATGACAAACTAGCTTACGATTTGTCTAACATTTCACTTTCGGGTATATTTTGAATTCGTCTCGTCCGACGCGGAGAGGTAGCCTAATTGGTAAGGCAGTAGTCTTGAAAACTACCGCGAGTGATCGCTTGCAGGTTCGAGTCCTGTCCTCTCCGCCATTTTATTCCCAACATATAAATTAGCATTAATGAGAAGGTTGATTTCAAATTCGCAATTTTCTTAGCCTGAGTGCATAATGAATGATGATTCATTCATAAGGGTGCTTATGCCAAAATCCGCACGAAATGGTTCTTCGGCCAGAGCTGTAGTCAACGATAAACGGGAAGCGATCTTGCGCTCGGCGACCAAGGTTTTTGCCGAGTCTGGTTACTTTAATTCGAAAGTTGCGGATATCGCCGGCGAAGCTGGTATCGCTGACGGAACGGTTTATTTGTATTTCAAAAGCAAAGACGAGATCCTGCATTCGATCTTTGACCGGGCGATGGCCGAATTTATCGGCGAAGGCAAACGCGAGATCGCCGCACTCGGCACACCAACAGCCAGACTGACCCGAATTGCTGAACTGCATCTAGAAAAACTCGGAGCCGATCGCGACATGGCGATCGTTTTTCAGGTCGAGCTTCGCGGGTCGACAAAATTTATGCGGGAGTTTTCGGCCGCCGGTTTTGGTGAATATCTCGACATCATCCGCGTAACCATCGAGGAAGGCCAGAACACGGGCGAATTTCGAAGCGACATTAAACCGGTCGTCGCGGCAAAAATACTCTACGGAGCGCTCGACGAGATGGTGACCAATTGGGTGCTCTCAAAAAAATCGTATCCATTGGGACCGATGGCGGGCGAGGTTTTAAAGATCTTTTTAGGAGGTATTTTGGTGAAATGATCGATGACCCAGAAAACACCTCTGTTACAGCCGAGCCTGGCAATGACGGCAACCCTCGGGCTGAGATACCGAGAACCCTTCCGGAACTGTTTTTGGAGGCGGTCGCAAATAGCAACATTCCCGACGCTTTGAATTACAAAAAAGACGGCGCCTGGCAAAAGATCTCTTCGTCGGAAATGATCACCCGTGCGGAGAATATCGCACTTGGTCTCTATTCGATCGGTTTACGAAAAGGAGATCGGGCGGCGATACTTGCTGCAAATTCACCCGAATGGACACTTGCAGACGCAGGATGCCAGTTCGGCGGGATCGTCGACGTCCCCATCTACACTACGCTGGCGAGCGATTCTGTCCGGTATATTGTCGACGATTCCCAATCGCGTGTAATTTTCCTCCAGGACCGCGAAACGTACGAGCGCGTCTGTCCAGCGATCGAAAATTGTGATTCGATCGATAAATTCATCTTGTTTGACGCCGATGATATTGACGATGACCGCGTGATCTCATTAGCCCATCTGGAAAATACCGGTGCCGAACTGAACCGACGCGAACCGGGTTTATTGGAAGACTTGCGAGATGCCATCACGGCCTCAGATATTGCAACGCTGATCTATACCAGCGGAACGACAGGTGAGCCGAAAGGCGTGATGCTCAGTCATTCCAACCTGATCTCTAATGTCGTCGCCGCGAGCGGAAAGTATGTTTTTTCGGGTGATGACATCTCACTGTCGGTTTTGCCGCTATCGCATGTATTTGAACGCAGTGGTATGTATGTGTATATCAGAGCGGGAATGCGTGTTTTTTATGCGGAATCGATCGATAAGGTCCCTGATAATTTACAAGAGGTACGGCCGACAATATTTATTGGGGTGCCGCGCATTTTTGAAAAGGTATTTGAGCGTGCCCGATTTAAGGCCGCTCAGTCGGGTCGGGTCAACGAAATGATCTTTGACTGGGCCGTCGATGTGGCAAAGGAATGTACAACGCTTCACGAACAGGACAAACCGATCCCCTTGTCGCTCAGTGCGAAACAGGGTATCGCCGATAAGATCGTCTTCTCAAAGCTTCGCGAATTTTTTGGCGGCCGCTTGCGGTTTTGTATCACAGGCGGCGCCGCTTTGCCCGACGAGATCTTTCTGATCTTTACGGGCGCCGGTATTTCGATCATGCAGGGTTACGGCCTGACCGAGACTTCGCCGGTGATATCGTCAAACAATCCTGAGGCATCACGCGTCGGTACGGTCGGCAAACCGATCGCAAATGTTAAAGTTCGGATCGCAGCCGACGGTGAGATCGAGGTCACAGGGCCAAATGTGATGCTCGGTTATTACCACAAACCAGAGGCAACAAAACGGGCGTTTACCGAAGATGGTTGGTTCAAAACCGGCGATATCGGAATGATCGACGCGGACGGGTTCTTAAAAATAACAGACCGTAAAAAAGAACTTTTCAAAACATCAGGCGGTAAATACATCGCACCGTCGCCGATCGAGCAAATGCTGCGTTCATCGCGTTTTATAAATCAGGCCGTACTCGTCGGAAACGAACGAAAATTCCCCGCCGCTCTGATCGTCCCAAATTTTGAAATGCTCGAAAGTTACGCCCGCCTAAAAGGTCTAAACCTAACGGGCCCCGCCGAATTTTGCATTCATCCGCGGATCATCGATCTCATTACTCGACAGTTAGAGGCAATGACACCTAGTTTATCGAATTACGAAAAGGTAAAAAAATTCGCGCTCCTGGAGCGCGAATTTTCGGTTGAAAACGGCGAGCTGACACCCACGTTAAAAATAAAACGCCGGGTCATCGATGATAGATACCGTCAAATAATAGACAAGATCTACCGTGACGCCGAGGCTGAAAAGCCACCGGCCTGACCGATTTTAAGTATGACTAAAAAGGGGTTTTTGAAAAACCTAGGTTGCAAATTTCGTATTCTAAAATTCGTGCATTCGTGGCAAAAAATCGCCGCGAATGCACGAATTTGATCGGTAATACCGTAAAAGACCTAATCGTTTTAACAGGCTCTGATAAGCCACGTTTCAAAGCATTTTAGTAGATAACCCGATAGCCGGTGCTGTTCGCAGCCGCTGTTACCGCGGCCTTACCGGCACCAACCGCAAATTCAAGGATGGTCATGGCCATGCTCTTTTTGGTCTTATCAACCTGGATGATGTCATACGGCTGGAGCATAATATCCTTTTCCTTACCATCTTTGATCAGCTCGAGATTGGCGACCAGAACATCACGTTCTTTTGACGCCGGCGTGGAACCATGTTTGAGCCGATAGATCTTGATCTCTTTTGTTTTCGCTGTGCCAGTCGTACCGCTGATCTTTGCCAGAGCCTCGGTCAGCGTGGTCCCGCCTGATTTTAGCAAAATGCCTTGTGGAGCTATCACCTCGCCGGTGATATGGGCCGGAAATGCTCGTTGAACCTGGATCACGTCACCCGGGAGTATTACCGGATTGGCGTCTTCCTTTCCGAGCCTGATGTCGGCAATATTGTATATTCGCGAAGGAATTTCTGTCGGGTCATCGCTTTCGCGTTTCCAGTTGTTCTCGTCATCGGCACTGGCGCACATCGGCGGATGAGTTCTAAAAACTTCGATCATGCCGCCGGCTTCTTCCCTAAGACCGCCCGCCAGGGCGATGGCTTCAACCAGCGTAAATCGTCGCTCGATATCGATCACTTTTTGTAAATTAACTTCGCCATATATCGTTGCCTGCGGCCGGCTCTTTTTGGTGGTCTGTATACTCAACTGCGGATTTACCAAATACACGGCCAGCAGTTTTGTAATATCTGTGCGCAGTTCTCGTTCGTTCTTACATACTGCAACGATCGGGGTTTCGAAAAAAGGAACCTCAATTTTACCGTCTTCATTTACCGTTGCAGTAAAATTGTACTGGTCCTCGCCCAAAACCTTTACCGAGATATCGTCGCCCGGTCCGATCATATACCCGCGGGATGGTTCCATTACGGCAGGTACGTTGATAACCGGAGCTTTTTGCGTCGAAGCTACAACCGGACTCTGAGCCGACATGAGGCCAGTAGAAAAGATCGAAAAAATAACCAAAGATAAAAATATATTTTTCATGAGAAATCCTCCAACTTCACTGTGACGTTTGAGTTTATCGTACAAAGACCCTCAAAACAACCGTTTTTAGCCTGACAGCGTGAACGGAATGTATGATGTGATATTAGAATAAACGGTTTGCCCGCCAAATCGGACGAGGCAGCGACAGCCGCGATTGGTAAAGACAATTTCAGATGTACGCGAAAAATTTTAATAGACTGAAATATTTTTTAGAAACCTAAGTTTATTGATCTATTTTCGAAATTCGTGCATTAGTGGCTATTTTTTGCCACGAATTCACGAATTCGATCTGAAATCACGTGGAAAATTAAACATAATTACACAAGGGCGTCCGAGCGGCTAGTTTTTCCAGGGACTCTAAAATAGAATGATTCAATATTCGAGGCTGCACGAAATGATCAAATCAAAAATGTCCAAAAACCGCATCTCACGCAAAGCCGCAAGTTTTACCGAATCGGTCATCCGCGAGATGACCCGCGAAGCGATGAAATACGGAGCAGTCAATCTGGGCCAGGGTTTTCCGGATTTTGCGGCACCGGATGACATCAAACAAAAAGCGATGGACGCGATCGCCGCCGATCATAATCAATATGCCATCACTTGGGGCGTAAAGAGTTTTCGTGACGCGATCACAGAAAAAACCAAATGGTTTCTCGGTATGGATATCGACCCGGAAACCGAGATCACCGTGACCTGCGGCTCGACCGAGGGAATGATCGCGGCGATGATGGCGACGGTTGACGAGGGCGAGGAAGTTGTCGTTTTTGAGCCATTTTATGAAAATTACGCGCCGGACGCGATCCTTTCGGACGC
>JBGTCS010000132.1:0-3477 GCA_041748715.1 Pyrinomonadaceae bacterium
AGTTTGTCGGCGTTTGGGATTCGTTCGGCGACTTTGATCTCGCCGACGCGAAGATCGACCTTGAGAAAATCATCGATGGTGATGAAATTGTCTACTTCGGTTTCGACTGGTTCAGTGGCTGCGGGAGACCCAGTCGCTATCGCTCCCGGTTCTGACTCCTGGCTTCTGACTTCTGACTTCTCTTTTATCTCATTCATAACTTTATTTTTATCAATTCTCGGGAACACGCCGACCGTTTCGCCGATCTTTGTGCCGGGCTCGAGTTCTGCCCATTTTAGATTTGCAGGATCGATCGAGGCAATATCCTCGTTCAGACCGATCTGGTTGTAAATATTTTTGGTCGCAGCGGGCATTACCGGATGGAGCAAAATGCAGAGCCAACGCAGCGTTTCACACGCTCGATAAAGCACCGCATTGAGCGTATCAGCTTGTTTGTCGTCTTTTATCAGTTCCCACGGCTTGGAATCCGAGATCAGTTTATCGACCCGAGCGATCACCGTCCAAACGGTTTCGAGCGCTAGGCTGAATTCGAAATTGTCGAATCGTCGTAGAAATTCGTCCCGAGCGTGTTCGATCACCGAAACCAGGTCCTGGCCATCGGGATCGATACCGGCCCGGCGTGCCTGCAGGTAGTTTTCTTCGGCGATCTTGCCGATTGGAATCTGGCCGTCGCGATATTTTGTGATCATCGAAAACGTCCGGCTGGCGAGGTTTCCTAAACCGCTCGCCAAATCCGCATTTGCGCGTTCGATGAGGTTTTCGTAACCAAATTTACCGTCCTGGCCGAAAACCATTTCGCGAAGCAGAAAGTATCGCAATGCATCAACCTGGAAATGCTCGTGAAGTACATCGACTTCTATCACGTTTCCAAGGGTCTTCCCCATTTTGCGGCCCTCGGTATCGAGCCACATGCCGTGGGCATAAACAGTTTTGGGCAGCTCCAACCCGGCTGCCGTCAAAAATGAGAACCAATATACCGTGTGAAAACGAAGAATGTCTTTTCCGACAAGGTGAACCGCATTTTGCCAATACTTTTCAAAACCAACCGACGCTTTCTCCGCGTTGCCATAACCCAGCGCCGTGATGTAGTTCGAAAGTGCATCAAGCCAGACGTACATGACGTGATTTTCATCATCAGGAACAGGAACGCCCCACGCGACCGACGATTTTTGTCGGCTGATCGACAGATCCTGCAAACCACTGCGAATAAAAGACAAAACTTCGTTTCGACGGGCTTCGGGTCGAACTAATCGATCATCGCTTTCAATGCGGTCGATTAAAAACTCGTCATAATCGGACAAACGAAAAAAGTAGCTTTCTTCAGCAACCTTGTCGAGTGTGCGTTCGTGAATCGAGCAACACGGGATTTCTGAATCCTCGGGCGTGAAATATTGATCATCGGTCTTAAATTCCGCGCACGGAGCGCAAAACCATCCCTCATAAAACCCTTTGTAAATCGGATCGTTCCCTTTTGGCGTTCTATTCTGCGATATTTGCCGCCAAAGCTCCTGAACTCCCTCGTAATGAAACGGCTCCGTGGTGCGCATAAAAACGTCGTAGCCGTCATTTTCAGTATCAAGACGAAAATCGCGAAGAATACTCTTGAACTCATCCGAGACATAATCAACTTGTTCTTTCGGCGAACGGCCCGCTTTCTCCGCGGCACGTTGAATATTTATGCCGTGCTCATCCGTTCCGGTCAGAAAATAAGTATCAAACCCGCGCTGTTTTTGATGCCGCTGAATTACATCAGCGACGATAGTTGAATAAAGATGCCCAAGATGCGGCAAACTGTTCGCGTAGTAAATTGGCGTTGTTATGTAAAAAGTTTCTGCCATTAAGAAATGTCTTTTAGTGTCAACGAATCGACCTCGTAGGATTTGAAAACGGGATCTTCGGAAATTATCGTCATGTTCTCAAGAACTGCCTGTGTTATCAACAATCGATCAAATGGATCCCGGTGTATCCGAGGCAACGAATGGACCCTGGTTACATGCCGCAAATCAATGCGCAAATGCCGGTATTCAGCCTGCCGCACGCGATCCGCAAAAAATATTTTGGGACTTTCCGGGAGTCTCAGCTTTCCTAATCCAAACTTTATCGTGGCCTCCCATGCCGTCGCGTCAGATATGAAAAACTGATTTGGCTCTATGTTCTCGAGAAAAGCCCGTGCGTTGGCAGAAAAGCGACGCGGCTCGATAAATATCCAGATGAAGATTTGAGTATCGAGCAAAAATTTCATTTTTCGCCATCAGGTTCGTCCGGAAATATCTTGGGATCACTCATAAATTCCAGAATATCCTCCGGTAGCTCATTGAAATCGTCAGCCATCCAGCCCTTGCCTTCATCCATTCCAAACCACTCCTTCGGCTCTGGTTTGATTGGTACTATTCGAACCTCGGGCTTCCCGTTATTAGCAATTACAACGTCCTCTCCATTCTTCGCCAACTCAACAAGCTGGCTCAAACGCGACTTCGCTTCGTGCATGTTTACTTTGGTCATAACTTCAACCTCGCCAATCGATTATCGCACACTTAGCTAACCTCATCAATCTCCTTAGCTAACCATTACCGAAACCTCTTTTTATCCGCCGCCGAAAATTCATCTGTCTCTTTGTACCTCGGCAATACACCAACATTGGCAATTTTTATTCCTATAGCCAGACCGAGTTCCGCTTCCTGAACCATTGCTGAGGTATCCCACCAATCGTGATATTCGTCCGTTACCTGGTGATAGTACTTTGCGTTATATTCCGCGTGAAAAGCAGCCGCTTCTTTACCCAGTGGGGCAACAAAACTGTCGCCGTGCTGGAGCGAGACTGCCGGCACGCCAACCTTTGCAAAAGGAAAATGATCTGACCTAAAAAAGAACCCCTGTTGGGGCCGGGTATCAGATTTCACCGTCAATTTTCGTTCGGCAGCCACCTCGTTTATTTGCTCTAATATCGACGACCTGTCGGCCCCCAGCGGCATAAAATCCGAGACTTTGCCGAAAAAATTTACTCCGTCAATATTTACATTAGCGGCGGTTTTCGCGAGAGGAACCAAAGGATTTTGCGAATAATATTCCGCCCCCAAAAGCCCCTGTTCCTCTGCGGTCGGAAAAAGGAAAAGGAACGAACGTTTCGGCCGCTCATTTTGCGGCATCGCTGCCAAAACATCGGCGATACCGAGAATAGCCGCAACTCCCGAAGCGTTGTCATATGCTCCGTTGTAAGTTTTATCGCCGCTCGCGTTGGCTTCGCCTATACCGAGATGATCCCAGTGTCCGGTATAAATTACGAACTCATTTTTTAGCTTCGGATCACTTCCTTCAACCGTACCCACCACATTTGGAGAATCAAATGTCTTCAACTCACTATTGAGGCCAAGTTTAACGGTCAACCCGGTTTTTACCGGTTTGAAATCACGCGATCGAGCTTTGGCCATAAGATCTGCAAGATCAAGTCCAGCCTGCGACATCATTCGCGTTGCGGCC
>JBGTCS010000133.1:0-8311 GCA_041748715.1 Pyrinomonadaceae bacterium
ACATAGGCTCCAAAACTCGATCCCCCTTTTTCGATGACGACCATATAACGCATAATTTTCCTCGCTATTTTCGCAACCCGGCCTGTTTTAGAACACTGTTTAGAGTGCCGATTGGCATTTCGATACTGTCCTTTCCAGATATGGTCACTGTCCCACTTTTTGTCCAGTGATGATACTGGCGATGGCTCCCTCGGGTTCGAACAAGGATCCATCCGTCTTTTTCGATAAGCTTAACCACCTCTTTGACTTTCATCACAAATCAATTGAATTTGCTTACTTTCCTATTCGCGATTCTACCAAAAGGTAAACTTAAAGTCGTATAGACCCAGCATGTGTAAAGCTCCAGCATGTCACTGAACCAAACTCGACGGACAAATATCCGACAGCACGCATTCGTCGCATTTTGGTTTTTTGGCGTTGCAGATGCGGCGGCCGTGCCAGGTGATCCATTGGCCAAATTGAATCCAGTCTTTTTGGGGAACCAGTTCAAGCAGATCCTGTTCGATTTTGTCAGCGGTTTTTTTGTCGGAGAGTCCGAGAAGGTGCGAAAGCCGGATGTTGTGCGTATCGACGACGATTCCCGAAGCGATGCCGAGAGCTTCGCCGAGCACGACGTTTGCGGTTTTGCGGCCGATGCCGGGGAGCGACACCAATTCTTCCATTGTTTCAGGAACGCGCCCGCCAAAATCCTCGACCAGGCGTTTCGAGATAGCCTGAATACTTTTTGCTTTTTGGCGAAAAAAGCCGGATTTATGGATATCTTTTTCGAGTTCCTCGGACGGAACCCGCAGATAATCTTCCGGTCCGCGATATTTTCTAAACAGCTCGGGCGTGAGGCGGTTGATATTTACATCAGTATTCTGCGCCGCCAGCACCGAGGCGATCATCAATTCGAATGCGGTGGAATAATCGAGTTCGACGCGAACATCCGGATACAGCTTTTTCAGCCTCTTACCGATTTCAGCGGCATGGCTCTTTTTGTCAGCGATCATGTAGGCATTATACGACACTATAAACGCCGACCCGAACTACCAACTGTGTGAGACCGCACTGACCTGTTGAGACCAAAGACATATCTTTCGGGTACCGAAGTAATAAGTCGCCCGTGCGGATAGCAATGCCCCGGTTTTCCTGATGTTGAAGGGATTTTTGTCCCGACGAACAATGCAAATCGGGCTTTTATGATTGAAATCATTTTTGCCGTCAGCGGTCGGTTGTAAGGTGGTGGCAGCTACTGGAGAAACAAAAATGAAAAATATTACCTTGGTAAAAGACCTGAGCCTGAGCGATGCGGCCGACGTTGTGAAAGACAAATCGGTAAATCAACTGTTTGACAGTTCGTTTCGAAAGATAGTTGAGGTATGCCTGCGAAACAATGCCGTCTTGTTGCGGCATCGCGCAGATGTGCCTATTACAGTTTACTGCGTATCTGGAAAGGGCACGTTTACTGCAGGCAAAGAACTTGAGGAATCGCAGGAACTTCACGCGGGAATTTTGATCACGCTTGAGGCCGGGATCGAGCACGAAGTAGTCGCCGATCCTGAGATTCAATTATTGGTCACTAAATTTAAGAGCCGTTAAGCGATATTCTTGGGGAAAGTCGATCGAATGAAAAGCTCTGGATAATATTCGGCGCAATCTTTATCTTGTCGATATTGGGCTAGGTTTGAATCGAGATATTTCGCATGGCGCCCCGTTGTTATTACTTTTTGTCCGCTCGGCTAAAATTCATCAAAGTGGAATATGCGGCTCCGGCCTCGCTGCTTTCGGGTGCGACCGATCGGAGCGGCGAAATTGTCGGCACGCTCGATCATCTATATTTTGCCGGAACGCCAACCGTGGCTAGCATTTGGATCCGTGACGCGTTTGTCTGGTTTGCCCTCCAACTCGTGCTTACAAAGGGCGAAAGCAGGGCAATTAACCTTTCATAGTTATGCAAGATATTAAAACTCGAACGGATATCGACCTTATTATGCGGGTGTTCTACGAGAGGGCAATTGCGGACGAGGTCATTGGCTACATATTTACCGACGTAGCAAAACTTGATCTTGAACACCACTTGCCGATAATAAGCGATTTTTGGGAGACGATGCTTTTTCGGAGTGGAGATTATTCGCGATACGGCCGCAATCCACTTGAAGTACATAAGGCACTTCACAAAAGATCAGCACTTGATTCCAAACATTTTGTGCGTTGGCTGGAGCTTTTTGAATGTTCCGTTGACGCCGAATTTGCGGGAGAACGAGCAGAATTTCTCAAAATGCGAGCAAGATCGATCGCTGGGCGAATGCAGGAATACATAGGTCTCGCGGGTGCTAGTCTTTCAGAAATTGCTCCAGACGCTCGATCTCGTCGATAAAAATTTTGCCGTGGACGATCCTTACAATTTCGAGCTCGGCAAAACGGCGGATAACTCGAATGGTCGTTTCCGTAGTTAGGCTCGCCATTTCGGCGATATCCTGACGGCGGACTGCGATCTTGACGGGAAACGTTGGGTTTTGAGCCTCGGATAGCTTTACCAGAACGGTGCCAACGCGATGCTCCGGCGAAGCTGTTGCGAGATTGCGGATGATCGATGTCTTTTCGCGAAGCATCTCGCACATCCAGGCGATAACGGCGTTGGCGAACTCGGACGAATCCTTCAATAATGTGAGAAATTCACCTCGACCAATCTGCAATAATTGCGTGTCCTCGATCGCTGTCGCCGACGCGGGAAATGGCCCGCCGTCAAACACCGGCGGAATCGCGAACATTTCGCCATCACGAAAAATACCGATGATCACCTCTTTGCCCGGCTCGGGTGAACGGAACATTTTGACAGCACCTGAGATAACGATCGGCAGAAACTCGGCCGACTCGCCCTCGGTAAAAATTTCCTGAAGCGAGCTGTACGATCGTCTGTGACCGCTACGGTTGAGGGCCGAAGCCAGGTCGGTGCTTATATTTGCGAGTAGCTGCTTCATCTTGCAAGAAACACCGCTCCGCCAAAGGTCAGCAGCAAGATCACGCTTACAAAAGCATTGGTCGTAAAAAATGCGGCATTCATCTTGCTCAGGTCATTGGATTTGACAAGGGTGTGCTGGTAAACCAGTAAAGCTCCGACCGCAACGACACCGGCGAGGGCCAGCCAGCCAAGGCTGGTGATCAAATAGAGCAGAACCAGTACGATAAATGCCTGGAAATGAAAAAGACGGGCGATCCGAAGCGAATTTTTTATGCCGAAACGAGCCGGAATCGAACGCAAACCGGCTCTGCGGTCAAAGTCGAAATCCTGACAGGCATATAAAATGTCAAAGCCAGATGTCCACATCAAAACCAGCACGGACAAGAGGATCGGCGTCCCGTCATCCAGCGAACCCCGAACGGCGATCCATGCGGCAGATGGCGATATGGCAAGTGCGATCCCCAGAATCAGGTGGGCAAAAGCTGTAAATCGTTTGGCGTATGAATAGCCGAGCACAAACAGCAGGGCGACCGGCGACAGGGCAAATGTCAGCCAGTTTAGCGAATAGGACGCCAGTAGAAATATCCCGATCGAAACGTATAAAAATGCCCATGCAAAACCGACTGAGAGTTTGCCGCTTGGCAATTCGCGGTTCGCCGTTCGCGGATTTTTGGCATCGATATCGCGATCGACGATTCGGTTAAAGGTCATCGCGGCGGATCGCGCTCCAAACATCGCAACCGTTATCCAAAGTATCTGCCACCACGTCGGCAGGCCGTTCGCCGCGAGGATCGCACCAAGAAACGCGAACGGCAGAGCAAAGAGCGTGTGCTCAAATTTGATCATCGCGAGCGTCGTTTGTAGTTTTTGCAGAATTGCAGTCATTGGTTCAGATGAAAACGAAAATTCTAACACAATAGATGTCCGCCGCGCGTGCGCGTTAGAATGTAACGATGCCAAGTGGACAAACGCATGACGCGATCACATTTTTGCTTGCTTTTCCGGCTGCGACTGCGGGATATTTTTATACAAACAGTGTGACGGTGGGTGCGGTAATCGGTATTTCGTTTGTTTTCGGCGGGTTGATGTTCGGACCGGATCTCGATACGGTCTCGCGGCAATATTCGCGGTGGTTCGCGTTTCGATTTTTATGGTTTCCGTATCGTTCCTTTTTCAAACATCGCTCGCGATTTTCGCACGGACTTATATTCGGGGCTCTATTTCGGGTGATCTATTTTTTGGGCGTGGTTACGCTCATCGTCTTTTTGGCGGCAGTTCTATGGGCCCTCGCAGCGGGCGGCAAAAATCCCGAAATCGCTCGTTTTGCTGAAGCGTGGCGATCCATCGGAGGGTTTATTCGTAATAATTTTGGCCAAGATTTTATGCTGCTTGTGTTTCTCGGGCTCTGGCTGGGGGCGGCGAGCCATACATTCACAGATATGGCCGGATCTTTTATCAAAACCGGCCGCGTAGCGAAATTCCTTTAACCCCGAGTCCCGCCGCCGCTTCGGGCAATATGGAGCCGGGCCGCCTGACGGCGGACGGCATCCGACACATTTCGATTTTTGGATAATGCAACGAGGTCGCGAAGCTGGAGGCGGCTCATGATCGTCAAAACATTTGCGATCGGCGTTCGCGGATTTTTTGCCAGACTATGCATAACCGTGTAGCTGCGGGCCCATTGACGGTTTGACGCGATGAGCCGCAGGATATCCTCTGAGATCGACCGCATCGATGCGATCGTTTCTATTTCCTGCTCGCTGATCCGCGGATTATTTACCACGGCACTCGAGACCAGCCGATTCGGGTCGCGGATGAGAATGTTTCGTGCTTCGCGGTCGCCCTTCATACCCAGTTTGACGCGGTCCTTGACGCCCATTTTCATAATACGGTTGAGCATCGAGATTCTCTGGCCCGAAATCTCGTCTTCCTCCGCCTGCATTTCACCGAGGATCTTGTTGAATATCGCCTTGCGCTGTTCGTCAGTTTCCTCGTAGATCTCCTCGATAAATTCGAGACCGAGCCACGAATCGTCAGTTTCGCGATCCGGAACCTCGATATGCTGGGCGATAAAAAGAGCATCTTCGACACTCAGGCCCGAGCCGTCGAGATCCTCGGCAAATTCGGCCTGTTCGAGAAATTCGGCAGCGGCCTCGTTGCCCTTGGCTCGTAATTCGTCCGCGATCTGTTGGGCGCCTCTTTCTTTTTCAAAAAACTCGCGTTTTATTTCTACCGCGCGGCGTTCGGCGTCCGGAGACCGGCTCGGATTTGCGATGATCGCGTCGAGGATCGCCGGAGTTCTAATAAGAAGCTGCTGGTTAAAAGAGATCAGATCGAGCAGGGAAGCGTTCTGTGTCTTGGTCGCCAGATTTACTATCGCCGTCGGCGGAGTTTGCGGATCGGCGATTATGGCTTCGTGGATTGACGACGGCAGATCCCTTTGATCGGCAAAATAAGCCAGAACGCGGGGGGCGACATTTGCCGAGCGAATCGTCGATTCGAGCGCGTTATGAGCCTGTGATCTCAGGGTTTCGCCCGCGGTACTTTTTAGCTCGGCATCCGAACCTTCGAAAAAAGTGACCAGGATCTCAAGCAGATCATTTTGCGGAAGCGGCAAAGCTCCGCGCGCGGCCGCGATTTGAGCCGTTCGAGGAGCGGTGCCCTCGATAACGGCTTTGACAACTGGATTGCTCGAAGCGATGTCTGAACTCATAGCTCGTCGGAGAATTGAGAGTATTGCTAGTCTTAAAACAAACGGGAGGACGGACTAAATAGTAACTCGATAATTCTAGCATAAATGAATATATTCTTGACTAACCGCACCGCTTAACTTAGCTTTATATGAGGGAATTTTTGTGCCCGATACTTCATAAAACTCCGCATTCCGCATTTTTACTATAACGATAAGAATAATGATAAAAGAAGAACTGCAAGAACTTATTAAAAATAGCCGCGCCAAGATTGGCGTGATCGGTCTCGGCTATGTCGGTCTACCGCTGATCATAGAATTTTGCCTCAAGGGCTTTACTGCTATCGGATTCGAGGTCGACACGACAAAAACTGATGAGGTGAACGCCGGACGTTCTTACATCGTCGACGTGACGAGCGAAAACGTAAAAAAATGCGTTGACGACGGCAAACTGTCGGCAACGACAGATTTTAGCCAGCTGGGCGATTGTGATGTGATCATCATCTGTGTTCCCACCCCGCTGCGAAAGACAAAGGACCCGGACATGTCGTATATCCTGACCGCCGGCGGCGAGATACAAAAATATATGCGCCGCGGTCAGTTGATAATTCTCGAATCGACAACCTATCCCGGCACGACGGACGAGGTTTTGCTGCCGATGTTTGAGGGGAAAGGATTCAAGATCGACGAAGATTTTCTGCTCGCGTTTTCGCCTGAGCGGGTCGATCCGGGCAATCCGCAGTTTCAGACGCACAATATTCCAAAGGTCGTCGGCGGAGTTTCAAAAGACTCAACGGATGTCGCGGCACTGCTCTATGGAGAGATCGTCGGTCAGGTGCACGCCGTTTCATCGGCCCGTGTGGCCGAGGCCGCAAAGCTCTGGGAGAATACGTTTCGGGCCATAAATATCGGCATGGCAAACGAAATGGCTAAGCTCTGCAACGCGCTCGGTATCGACACATGGGAAGTCGTACGGGCAGCGGCGACAAAGCCGTTCGGGTTTATGCCATTTTATCCGGGACCGGGTATAGGCGGCCACTGTATCCCGCTCGATCCGCATTATTTATCGTGGAAGGCCCGCCAGCACGGGTTCGATTCGCAATTCATCTCGCTCGCCGAGCAGGTCAATTCGAACATGCCGGCCTATGTCGTCGAACTCGCTTCGACTGCGTTGAATGACGCACGCAAGGCGGTCAATGGTTCAAAAATATTGATCCTTGGCGTCGCGTATAAAAAAGACATAGACGATATGCGCGAGTCGCCGGCTCTGTCGATAATAGATTTGCTGCGAGCCGACGGCGGTGAGGTTTATTACCACGATCCGTTCGTGCCTGAGGTCACATTTGACCACGCTTATACGATCGGCGACGGCGAACCACTTTACAATCAGGAGCTTACGGATGAATTGATCTCCGCATCGGATTGCGTAATTATCTGCACGGAGCATTCGCCGGTCGATTATGATCGAGTGTGTCGTCTGGCAAATTTGATCGTCGATACGAGAAACGCTCTTTCGTCCGAGACGCGGAACGGAAGCAAGGCGAGGATAGTCCGGCTTTGATCTTGGGTCTTTGATTTTTGATCTTTGACGGGAATTGAGCGAAATTTTCCTCCGTTCTTATCGAAATAAGTCATGGAAAAAACGAATTTCGAAAGTTAGATATTTACCGATTATCAGAAAATCTTGCCGACCAAATATGGTGTATTGTCGAAACATGGCCTAAGCTTGCTCGGAGCACGATTGGGGAACAAATCATTCGCTCGGCCGACAGTATTGGTGCGAACATCGCCGAGGGCAGCGGCAGGGGGACCCCTACTGACAACCGTAGATTTCTGAGAATGGCAAGAGGGTCGCTTTACGAAACCCGTCACTGGCTAAGAAGATCTCATGTCCGCAAACTGTTGGACAAAATCGTGACCGACGAATTGGCATTGATAATTACCGAATTGACTCCAAAACTCAACGCTTATATACGAAAAATCGGTGAGACCGCTCTAAAGGAGAAGACATCGAAGATCTGAACCCAAAAATCAAAAATCAAAAATCGAAGATCCTCTTGATCGCCGGTGCCCGCCCCAACTTTATGAAGGTTGCGCCGATCTACGCCGAGATGAAACGGCGTTCGGCGGAGTTTGACCCAAAGATCGTTCACACCGGCCAGCATTATGACGCGGCGATGTCGGATGCGTTTTTTGACGATCTCGGAATGCCGAAACCGGACATTCATCTTGGCGTTGGCTCTGGATCGCACGCGGTGCAGACGGCAAAGATAATGACAGAGTTCGAGCCGGTGGTTCTGGCGGAAAAGCCGGATTGGGTTTTGGTCGTCGGCGATGTAAATTCGACGATCGCCTGTGCGTTAGTTTGCGCAAAACTTGGCATTAAGGTCGCGCATGTCGAGGCTGGTTTGCGGTCGGGAGACCGCGCGATGCCTGAAGAAATTAATCGAATTCTGACCGATACCATCTCGGATCTGCTTTTTACCACGTCGCAGGACGCGGACGTGAATTTGAATGCCGAGGGCATACCCGCCGATCGCGTGCGGTTTGTTGGCAATGTGATGATCGATTCGCTATACGATCATTTAAAGATTGCGGAGAAATCCAAGGTTCGCGAAGATCTCGGAGTTGCCGCGGGCGAATATGCAGTTTTGACGCTCCATCGGCCGTCGAACGTC
>JBGTCS010000134.1:0-4080 GCA_041748715.1 Pyrinomonadaceae bacterium
AGCCGTTGATCGGCACATCTACAAATTCCAGCAAAGAATTATCTGCATAACTCGAGACCAGCGAATCCTTCCAGCTTGAGACGACACTGTTTTGCCCGATCTTTTGAAAGGCTAACTCGACTGCTCGACGGTAAGATATGGGAACCACGCCGAGCTTTTCGATCAGATCGTTATTTGCCGCGACAACTTCCACCTTCATACTGTTTACCAGATTCACGGCCAGCTTAAACGAGGTGCTGGTCACAAAATAAAGCCAATACGACGAAAGCCGCGGGCTCATCACGGGCACCGTCAATATGAAACGCCGCAGAGAACGTATCTCGGCAAACTCAAGCAGCATCTGCTTATATGTCATCACGCCGGGACCACCGATATCGTATTCCCGCCCAAACGTGTCATGACGGCCCAGGACACCGGTCAGACAGTCAAGCACATTTCTGATAGCGATCGGCTGGGTTCGGGTATTGAGCCATCTGGGAGCGATCATCACGGGAAGTTTCTCGACCAGATCACGCATGATCTCAAACGAAGAGCTGCCCGAACCAACGATAATTCCGGCCTTTAAGGTCGTGACCGGCACTTTGCTTGTACGCAAAAGTTCATCGACCCGCTTTCGGGATTCGAGATGTTTCGAAAGCTTTTCTTCGTTGATAATACCGCCGAGATAGATAATTTGTGCGGTTCCTGAGCCGTCCACAAGTTTTACAAAATTTTTCGCAGCCCTTGCTTCGAGCTTTTCAAAATCCGCCGAACTATCGCTCATCGAATGGATCAGATAATACGCCGCGTCTATGCCCGCAACCGCCACGTTCGACATGTCGTCCTTAACAAAATCTATTTCGAGAACAGTGATGCCGGCGTGCTCGTACAACCCGCCTTTTGGAAAGCGCCCCGCGTTGCGAACGCAGCAAACAACCTCGTGCCCCTGTTCCAAAAGCAGCGGCAAAAGCCGTTTCCCAATATACCCATTGGCCCCGGTCAAAAGTATATTCATAAAAACAACAACGATGGAGATATTAGCATTTCGCGACCGTTTGTTGGGACCGTGTCCGAAGATTCAAATACATCCAGACTTCGTTGCGGTAACGAATATCAACTGTCCCGTCCGGCAACCGCATTTTGCTCTACGGATTGCTAATCTATCGTTTTTATCCAATAGTGTTCGAGCTTGTCAGGCGTAAGCTCAATTTTCGGCACCACTTCATCACCTTTAATTTCCCTATCTGGAAATATCGTGTGTTTGATGAAGTATTTCTCACCTGCTGTGTCCGTCCGGATCAGAAATTGCCCATAAGACTGGATTTTGTAAAGTTCATAGGAAACAGTGGCCGGTGTCGTTACGCCGTGTGGATCGCCATCGAAATTTGTGGTGACATAATATGGCGTGTCGTCTTGGCTGAATCTGAATAGCTTGACATCAAAATTTGCCCGAAAAGCTCCGAAAAAAGTTTTTGACTTAGTCGTAACGTCATATAGCAATTGCGCCGAAACACCACACATTAGGCCTGTACACATTATTGGCGTTAAGGTTATTCCGATAATCTCGTGATTACCAAGTGTGTAGAGTTTTATCTGATCCCAATCATTTACTAAATTCAATTCAATCTTTTGATCACCATCGGCGTTGTTCAACGAAATCTTCTTTTTCAGCGAAATCGTCTCGTTGTCGATCTTGATACTGGTTTCTACATCATTATTGGCGGCCTTCGTGATCCAAACAATTCTATGATTGGCGAGTTTTATTGTTCGGCGCTTCGATTTTACAACGCCGAAATCCTCATTGTTGTTAACTACTAAATCAGGCCGAATCTCGTATCTGTCAAAATGATCTCTGAGTCTCTCCGTGATCGACGGCCCGCATTCCTGCATCTCAACTTTATCGACTATAGCGTGTCGAGAATGGTTGCCGGTTTGGTTCGAAAGACAGAGAAGAAGACAAAGACTTAAGAGTTTCATATTGTGCCTCAAACTGACATCTACCCGCCGCTGACCGCGTTAAAAATATGAATTTCGTTCGCTCCCAACGCCGTCTGTAGGCCTTCGTGTCGTTTTACATCAACGCTCCCGACAAAAACATTTACATGCTGCCGTATCTCGCCTTGTTCATTTATTACACGGTCGCGCAAGGCTTTGTGCCGCTGCCAAAGCGAATCGAGAGCGTCGCCGACGGTCGCAAATTCGCCCGGCAAATTCACCTCGACCTCGCCGCCCGAGAACGGTTTTAGATGACCGCTGAGATGAACTGTGATTGGCATTTTTTCCTATTAATTGCCCCCAGCTTATGAGGCCTGAAAATCTAACCCGACAAAATGCGTGTTCCGACGAAAATGAACTTCCTGTCGCTGAAGGCGACGCAGACAATAGCCTGGGGTGAAGGCTTTGCGGAACCCCAGGAATGGTCGTGAAATCAATTCGCTCCCTGAAAGGGAGCTACAGCCCTGCGAATTTTGTTCGACCCCTTCAGGGTCGGTTGACTTATCAATCGTGTCCTGGGGTTTCACTCGCACTGCTCGTTATACCCCAGGCTATTATCTTTGTCGCCTTCAGCGACATGAATTCATTGTCGGTTCTAAGTTTCAAACATCATAGGACAATGGAAAAAACCCAGAAACAATCACATTACAAATCATACGCCTTGACGCAGCAGATCTCGGGCAGCGAGCCCTGGATCATTTTCCACGAATCTCCGTCGTCTACGGAGCCGAACAGCTTGCCATTCTTTGTCCCGAAATATACTTCGCTGCCAACCGAGCCCATCGAGTCTCGCAAGATCACTTCATAAGCGTTTTCCTGCGGCAATCCGGCGGTTAGCGGCTGCCAGCTTTCGCCTTCGTCGCGGCTGCGATAGACGCGGAGTTTTCCCTCGCAGGTAAACCGTTCGGCATCGGCTTTTAACGGAACAATAAATACCGATCCGATATCGCTGACCGTCAATCCAAATCCAAAATTTGACGGCAGACCGTTTTCGATCTCTTCCCAAGTCGCTGCTCCATCGCGGCTGCGGTAAACGCCGTGATGATTTTGCAGAAAAAATGTGTCTTTTTTGTCCGGGTGGCGAGCGATCTTGTGGACGCATTGGCCAAATTCAGGATACGGATCGGGCAGGAAATAGGCTTTGACGCCTTTATTTGTGACTTGCCAATTATCGCCGCCGTCCGCCGTTTGATAAACCCCGCCGGTCGAGATGGCAATTTTAATACTCTTTGGGTTTTCGCGATCAGTGACGATCGTGTGCAAACAAAGCCCGCCAAAACCCGGCGACCATTGGGCACAATGCGGGTGATTCCACAGCCCGCGATTTAGCGACCACGTCTCGCCTTTATCATGTGACTCAAACAGCGCGGCCGGTGCGACACCGACATAAAGTGTGTCATCAGCCGCACCGGGTGCGATCTGCCAAATATTTTCGAGCGATTTTTCGGTATCCTCGGGCATCTTGATCCGCCGTTCCTCGGGTTCGTCCCAGGTCGCGCCCAGATCGCCGCTTTTCAACAGCTCAGCCCCAAAATGATAGCTGACGACACCGGCCCACATGTCGCTTCGCCCCGCACGATTATCGTAAAACGCCGAAAACACGCCCCGCCCCGCAAAATGCGGCCCTTCAATATTCCACTTGCTTTGACCGCCATCGCGGCGAAGAATAAACAGCCCTTTGGCGGTTCCAACCAAAAGCATAATTCCCTGTTGTGTCATAAAAACCAGTTCTCCCTATGAATTAACAACATTTTTTATTTCAACATTCTTGTTTCTCAGATCGATGCCGCCTTCGAGAACGGATTTTAGATTTGCAAGGTAAAATGTCCAACCGTATGAGCAATCGAAATAAATATTTCGATTTTCATCCTCAGGAATCCGGCTCTGAGTTAGATCGACCACGTTTTCGCCGTTTTCGGTACGGATCAAAACTGTAACCAGAACATCGCCTCCAAATGTAAACGCAAAACGATCTTTGCCGTTGGCTTCGACAATCGAACCGGTTTCCTTTACATCGTCGAGATAACCGTGCCATCGCCAAAGATAATTGCAACCGGTTTCAACCGGGGCAGATCGATCCACGGGTTTGCCGTCAAACCCGACATA
>JBGTCS010000135.1:0-2362 GCA_041748715.1 Pyrinomonadaceae bacterium
TCTATCTCCCAAGGTTGAGTCATATAGATCTATTTTTGTGCACAAGCCCGCGCGTAAGCAAGGGCGAATTTATTAACGTGACGATTAGGCAGCGTCAGAGTTCTTGTTTTTAAAATCGAGGTGGGTGTTACGCCCTTGCTAACGCGCGGGCTTGGGCACCAGTACTTTGCTCGGTTTACAGGCGGAACCGTCTGCGTGAGCGGACGGGTTCTTCGACCGCCGGTGAATCAAGAACCCACCCCATGGAATTAAGAACCCACCCGCTTACGCAGGGTGGTCCAGCCTTATTTTCTTAACAACTGAATTCCGGTACCACGCGGATGCAGGCCGGGAAGCGAAATGGGCAAACGGCCTGTTATGTCCTGCGTTCCTAATAGCGACCGACCGACGGCTCTCTGCAAACTCGCCATATCGCCATAAGCGACGAGGTATGTGTTCATTTCGGGAAATGCACTCAAAATATACGGATTGCCAAAGCTGACGCCGATGATCTTTTTGTTTGCGGCCAACGCCTGACGAAGAATCGCTGCTCCGTTTTCCGGAATACCAACGCTGTTTTTTGCACCCGAACGAACCCGACCGTAGAGACCGACCACGACAATATCCGCTACGCCAACCGCTTTGCGTGCGGCCGCTACCTGCTCGACAGTTGAATTTTCCTGCAAATAAGCGGTCGTGATCTGCAATCCTCCATTTCTGAGCGTCGAAACCAGAGATCCCATCACAACACCGCTATCAAAACCGTTTGAGATGCCAAGTACGGCGACCTTTGCCTATTTATTCAGCGGCAGCAGGCCGCCTTCGTTACGCACCAGCGTTATCGCTTTTGTTGCGACCTCGTCGGTGAGAGCCATTGACTCGGCGCCCGACACAAGGTTGTCGATCTGATCGATGGGCGTTAACTTTTGTTCGAATAGACCAAGTTCGTATTTCCATGCGATTTGCCGGCGGACGGACTGGTCGAGCATTTCCATCGGGATCCGACCGCTTTTAACAGCATTTACCAAACCGCGCAGCATGGCGTCGACATCGGCTGGTTTTTCGAGAATATCGGTTCCGGCCAGAAATGCCCGGACGCCAGCTTCCTCTTGAGTAAAATAGATCGTCAAACCGCTCATGCCCATCGCATCCGAGACGATCAGTCCCTTAAAACCCATTTCCTTTCGCAACATTTCGGTTTGGACCGTAGCTGAAAGGGTTGCCGGGATCGTCGCTTTTTCAGTTACGATCTCGGCTCCCTCTTCGGCTTCGCCGCCTTTATATTCTTTTAGAGGTTTAATTTCTTCGCCGTCGATCTGCGGCAAGGCGATATGGGCGATCATGATCGAGCCGATGCCGCCGTCAATCGCTTTTTTGAATGGAACGAGCTCGACCGCGTTGAGCCTTTCGCGGGGCAGCTCGATGATCGGCAGCCCGCGATGCGAATCGACATTTGTATCGCCGTGACCCGGGAAATGTTTGGCAGTCGCGATCACTTTTTCACTCTGAATGCCCTGGGCAAATGCGACGCCAAAATTCGCGACGTCCTCGGGATCTTCACCAAAACTGCGAACGTTGATCACTGGGTTTGCCGCATTGTTATTGACGTCCAAGACCGGTGCATATACGTGACGGATGCCGATCGCTTTGGCTTCGCGTCCTGTAATGACGCCCATACGGCGTGCAAAATCGGGGTTTCCGGTCGCCGTGACAGCCATCGCCCAGGGGAAATTTGTGGCGTCCTCGAACCGCATCCCGATACCGGTTTCGGCATCAAGCGACAGCAGAAGCGGAACCTTTGAATTTTGCTGCATACGGTTTGCCAGGATAGTCGTCTCGTAGATCGGCGCTCCGAAAAAGATGATGCCGCCCAATTTATTTGCGGTAATGTGTCGCTGCAGATCTTTGAAAAATGGGCTGTTCTGATTGGCAAATCGGGCGTTGACGCCGATATGTACAAGCTGGCCGACTTTTTCCTCTACGGACATTTTTTTTACCAGTTTCTCGGCTTTTTTCCAGGAAACCGCCGAGGGTTGAAACACGGAATTCCGTGTCGCCTGCGCCCGACCCGGGATCGAGGCAAGAAATAGACTGGAAATAACGGCCAAAGACCAAATAAGACGATTCATAAAATTCATACTAAGCTTCCGGCGATTTTGCATCCGGATTCGGAAATAAAAGACTAACCAGATAACCGACACCGAAACAAACGGTTGTGCCGATCAACACATACCAGGTCCATGCGACCGTCGTGTAAAGCTTTACTGTGATCATCGTCGATATCGAAGCCAGCATCCCGATAACCACGCCTTTCTGATTCGCACGTGTTGTCAAAACACCGAGCAAAAACGCCCCGAGCATGGGGCCATAAACGAGAGACGCG
>JBGTCS010000136.1:0-2353 GCA_041748715.1 Pyrinomonadaceae bacterium
GTTCCGCTGTATGGTCCGGCATTAATTGTAATAGTCGAACCCAGTTTCAGAACTCTCGGATCGGCCGCGATAATGCCGCGGCGTACGCCGTGCCCCATAGCGGTTCGCCCCGAGAGGCAGTAAGCTGTTGCCGAAAAAGAACCTCGGCTAACACCGGCTGATTTGGCCGAAACCAACGCCGTCTTTTTGACTAATTTATTATCGCTCCCGATTTTCCGTTCATCTTTCGAATCGTCGGCATCGTCTTTTGCGACATCAGTCTTTGGTTTTGCAGGCGTCGGTGCGACTGCGGGTTTATTGATATTTTGCTTAGTTAATAACTTGTTAGCTAAATTATTTGCTGAAATATTATTTTGAATTGTAGCTTGCGAATCATTCGCTATAGCGAGAGTGGATTCTGTCGTGGCTTGGGCGTAAAAAAATACAACGCAAAAGCTCAAGAGTGACAGGATCGCGCCTCCTCTAACGAGATTTTTCATTAATCATTCTCCAAATTATACGACTCCGTTTAAACGCAAAAATAGTGTCTGAGATTTGGGTCATCAGTCACTATTCGCATTTAACGAAGACTGTTTCAGCGGACTTATTCCCGCCTGTTTTCGTGCCGCGGTGGCCGAAACATTTAATGAGACTATCAGCTTAGAGCGTGACTGTCCAGCGTGACCGCGGACGCAACTCCTTATGATATATGCAATCGCTGAAATTCAAGGGTGTTAGGGGTGGTAATTTATTTTGATTTTGTTAGAATTAAGGCGCCATTTTGAACCACGACAAAAAAATCCCGACGGGGAAGGCCGACGAATAAGCGAGGGGAATTCTTATGCGAGAAAGACGTCAGGGCACTAGGTATGTTATCTCATTTCCGATCCGTGTTCGATGGAAAGGCGAGGACGGAAAGGAGGTGATTCAGGAAGGTTTAACTGACAATGTCGGGCCACACGGAACTCTTGTTTATCTTCCGCGGGTCCTGCCGCATGTCGGCGGCAAGGTTATTCTGACTGTTACCGAAAACCCGTCCGACGAGATTTCGGTGACCGCTGAAGTTATTCGCTTAGAGCGAAATGCCTCTCATCCGCAGGTGGCCCTGAACCTTATCGACAATCTCCGTGTTTGGAAAAAGAAGGTTTGGGAAGCAGCGGCTGCGACAATCGCGGCCCAGGAGCCCGAGGCCCTCGATGATTGGTGATATTTCATGAAAATTTTGGTACTAGGCGCCGGACGGATGGGTCACGGCGCCGTTTTTGATTTAATCCATAATTCGCCAAACGTTGAACGAGTAACGGTTGCCGATTTTGACCTTGAAAAAGCAGCGGCTGTCGCGGCGTCGGTGGGCACGGACCGCATCGATGTTCGCCAAGTAGATGCGTCGAACCAGCAGGAGATCCTTAAGCTTTTTAAAGGACATGATTCGGTCATATCGTGCGTCAACTACTGGTACAACGTCGCGCTCTCTAAAGCTGCGATTGAAACAGGTGCCAATTTCTGCGACCTTGGCGGTAATAACTATATCGTTGATGAGCAGCTGGCACTGGACGATGCTGCCAAGTCGGCCGGGGTCAACATTATTCCCGATTGCGGCTTAGCACCGGGGATGGTTTCAATCCTTGCAATGCATGGAGCCAATAGGTTCGACTCGGTCGATGAGATACATATTCGGGTCGGCGGACTTCCTCAATCTCCACAGCCGCCGCTTAATTACCAATTAGTTTTTTCGGTCGAGGGACTGATCAATGAATATATCGAGGTCGCCCGCGTCATTCGAGACGGAAAAATTACTGAAGTCGATTCGATGACCGAAATAGAATCGCTTGCATTTGAGGGGTTTCCGGAGCTTGAAGCTTTTCAAACTTCGGGCGGCACTTCGACGCTTCCCGACACATTTCTTGGTAAGATCCGCGAACTCGATTACAAAACTATCCGCTACGCCGGTCATTGTGAAAAATTCAAAACAATGATCGATCTTGGCCTTTGTTCGAGCGAGGAAATTACTGTTGATTTTATTAAGGTCCAACCGCGAAAAGTGTTTGGAGAATTGCTGCAGAAACATCTGCCGGCCGACGGTCCCGATTACGTTCTTATACGACTTGAGGTTGTCGGCACTATCGACGGTAAAACTTGCGAGTTGAGATACGACATTGTCGATCGTTTCGACCCGGAAACCGGGATGAGTGCCATGATGCGGACGACCGCTTTTCCTGCATCGATTATTGCTCAGATGATGGTAAAAGGCGACATCCTAATGCGGGGAGCGACGCCGCAGGAGAAAGCGATCGATCCAGATAAGTTCCTCGTTGAACTGAACCGACGCAATGTTAAGATCCAACAGAAATGGCTATAAACCCATTCTTTTGTG
>JBGTCS010000137.1:0-7202 GCA_041748715.1 Pyrinomonadaceae bacterium
TTCGAAGGTCTCGGCAAACCTGAACCTCTAAAACACGAACTCTCCGGATGTTGGTCGCGACGGATAGACCAAGAGCATCGAATCGTCTATGAAGTTACCTCTGACAAAGTAAGAATTCTGGCTTGTCGCTACCATTATTGAACGCAGCCAAGTTTTCACAGTCTAAAAGCCGAATATTGATCAAAAGAAATTAATGCCGTTAAAGAAAATGAACGGGCGTTTGCGGATTGATTGTAATTATCAGGTTTTGTTATAAATGACACTGACGTTAATAGGTCGTTAGGCAATCTAAACCAGAGGTGAAAGTCAGATAAACTTAAGGAGAAATCGTATGAATCCCAATATATCTATCCGCATGCCGAAAATGTCTGCTAGGTTTGATCAGTTTGTCTTGATTTTGATATTCAGTCTATTTATTAACCATACTGCCAGAGCAGAGATCGTTGAGCTCAGTATTACGGGATATTGGTCCGAGAAGGACTTTAAGGTAACGAAAAAATTTGATCAGTTATATAATCCCGCCCATCCTAAATTCGATGGTAAGGTTTTTGGCGTAGATCCTTCTGCTGGAAATTTAACTTTCCAGCTTCTTGTAAATACCGGGGGAAGTATATTTTTCCCCAAGGGATCAGAGTTCACAGCAAAAGGCGTCGGTGCCTATTCACTATCGCATGACTTTTACGGTTATCGGGAAGTAACGTTGGTTGGTAATACTTTCTCATTTGGTAATGCCATTTGGAGATCAGATGGAATCTTAGCCAGATTGGAGGGGCCGGATGGTACAAAGGCTGCGCTTTGGACCGATACTGATATCACAAAAGGGGATCCAACCAAATTGTCTTTCCGTATGTTTGGAAAAGCAGAAGGACTTACAGCCGATCTATTCGTCGGCTCTCGGGGGCATGTGTCTATTGGTACGGGGTTTCTTTTATGGGAATATTACAAGGGTGAAGAAATTCGCTCGACTAAATATACAGCTAGATCAAAAGTTCTAGGCTCATAAAAAGGCCGACGAAGGACCATCAAGTTCTTGTCAACTTGTTAAGAAAAATTTATAATTGATGTTATGAAAAGCCTATCCGTCGGAGAATTCAAGGCGCAGTTTTCGGAAGTGTTGGAGATGGTTCAGCAGGGCGAGAGCGTTGGTGTTTTGTACGGTAAAAGTAAAAAGCCCGTGGCAAAGCTGGTTCCGATAGAAAAACCAACAAAGAAGAAGCGAAAGATCGGTATGATGGATGGAAAGGTCAAGATTGTTTTCGCTGACAATTTCAAAATGACGGATGAGGAACTTCTCGACCTTCGCGGATGAGCTACCTTCTTGATACACATACTTTTCTTTGGGCATACGCCCAATCGGATCGCCTTCCGAAGCAAGTCAGGACCGTGATCGAGGATATTTCCGCTGAAGTGTTTATTAGCGCCGTTACGTTTTGGGAAATCGGGATAAAGCTTCGAGCCAAACGGCTCAATGTCGGAGGCAAGACAGCAACTGAATTGATCGACGAAGCTCGAAACATGGGCTTTTCCATTATCCATTTGGAAGCTGAAGAGGCTGCGTCACAGCAGAACTTATCCGAAGACACACATTTTGACCCGTTTGACCGGATGTTGATATGGCAGGCGATCTCGCGCCAATTGACGTTAGTCAGCGGCGACAAAGATTTTGAGCGGTTCAAAATCGATGGTTTGAGATTGCTTTGGAAATAATCAGTCCGGTTTACGTTGAGTCCATCAAAAAATCGCCGATCAATTGCAGCCCCGGAAAAACAGGATCAGTTTTTGTAAGGCCGTATAGCATTGCGATTGCGGACGAAAGGTAAAAAACTGGAGGAAAAATATGCGAATAGCCAAAGAAGATGTTGACGTTAAAATGGAAATACCCGGAGCCGTGGTTCGCCAGCAGATGGATTTTGGCGATTCTACCGGTTATGGCAAGATCAGCGGTGAGTATTTTACGCTGGGTGCTGGTGTTGATACGACGCCGTTATTTGAGGGGCTTGAGGGCAATGTTTGTCACTGTCCGCATTGGGGATATGTTCTCAGCGGCCGCATAACGACGACTAGTGCAGATGGCTCGCAGGAGACCGTCAACACCGGCGATCTTTTTTACTGGCCGCCGGGGCATAACGTCAAGGTCAACCAGGATGCTGAGATCATCATGTTCAGCCCGCAGAGCGAACATAAAGAGGTCATCGACCACATGATCGAAATGGTTAAAGGCTAAATATTGATTTCGTATTCGGAGCAGTAGTATCGAGATCCTGGGCTTTATTCTCGGCTACCCCAGATTTACCGCCCCGTAATTAATTCTTAACGAAAACAACCACGCTACCAGAACCTGGCGACAGATCGGCAAGCCCGAATTTTGGAAATCCGCTCTTTATGATCAGCGCAAAAGGGTCGCTCTCCACCATTGAAAAAGGCGGCATCTACCGCATTAATCCGACAAACAGAACATGGACCCAGGTAGGTTAAATTTTCAAAAGCCTTAAATAAGTGGCTGTCTGAATAGTCCGCTATTGCCCGTTTGCGGGCATCAGCGTTAAGCAACCATTATGAGCGTGGTGTGTGCCGATTTGGAAAAAAAGCCCGCTTGCGGGCGATCGAGATCGGCGAATGGTTCCTACATCTATGGCGGCGGCGCTGCGAGCGACTCGGGGCGAAGTCGTTCCAGTGCGTAGACAGGTGGGGCGGTTCGCTTACCCCGCCGAGCCGGAAAATCTGCCCGCAGCAACAATTTTCTTGTCAACCCAAAATCAAAACAATACAATCTAAGGTACGCACCGAGTCCCCGACGGCACGTTGAAAACCGTGTGTGATACGTGATTCAGCAGGCCCGAAAACTCAAGCCGCACTACCACTTGGCGTTCCAACTAGCGGATCCCAACAATGGCGGCACAATCAGGAGTCAAAAAATGTCTATAACAAGATTTACCAGCAAAATGAAATCATCTGCATTATTAGCCCTTTTCCCTGCGATTGTATTGACCGCGCTGGGCAACGCCTACTTAACCGGTTATACCCACTCTTCTACGTTCCCGACTGCAAACGCAATTCAGAGATCTGTCTCGGGAGCCGGCTCATCACTTGTCTATTCCACCTATCTTGGCGGCAGCGGAGGCGACGAGGGGAGCGGGAACGCAGTTGAGGGGGCGGGCAACGCATACGCAAGTGGAGCAACCCGATCGACAAATTTCCCGACGGCGAATCCGATTCAGGCCTCAAACGCTGGAAGCGGCCGAGCCAATTTATTTGTAACGAAGATCGCTGACGTTCCGGGCCCACCCCTAGTCACGCCGATGCCGGATGACGGCCAAATTGTTATAAGCCAAATCTATGGTGCCGGCGGAGTGTCCGGAGCGGCCTACCGGAATAGCTACATTGAAATATTCAATCGCGGAAGCACCACCGCGAATCTTAACGGAATAGAGTTTAACCTAGCCCTGGGAAACGGAACTTTTGATCGTCGATTTAGCGGGATAAGTTCAAATAACCCAATTCCAATCCAGCCCGGCCAGTATTTTCTTATTAAAATGGGAAGCGGCGGCAACTTCGGTTCCTTTTTACCAGAGCCGGATCTGGACTTTTCGTCATCGCCCTTCTCCTCCTTTACAAATGCAGGAAAGTGGGCGATTGCTATTCCAGGAACCGGCAGTTTGGTCGGGACTTGTCCGTTACCGAATTCAAACATTCTGGACCTGGTCGGATTCGGATCGACGAACTGTTCGGAGGGGAGCGGGGCAGTATCTGCCTTAGGCCCATCTATAGCCGCATTTAGACGGGGGAGCGGGTGTACAGATACCGACAGCAACGCGGCTGATTTTCAGATCGCCGCCCCGAATCCTCGGAACAGCGGTTCACCATTAAATCCCTGTTTCGTATCACCGACACCGACACCGACACCGACTATGACGCCAACAGTGACGCCTACTCCTACGCCAACTCCGACTCCGAGTACAGCGCGGATTTCTGGCCGGGTATTGACCCCGAATGGTCTTGGTATTAGGAATGCGATCGTTGCCATGACGGACGCTCAAGGCGTTAGACGAGTAAGCACGACTAGCTCATTTGGAGTTTTTACGTTCACAGATGTCGCATTTGGAGAGAATTATGTAATTGGAGTTTCCAACAAGCGTTACAGATTTGCTTCGCGAACCCTAACGGTCACTAACGACATTTCAGATTTGGACTTTTTTGGTCTAGAGTAGATTTCATTCCTCTAATTTGTCGAGATTTTTACCCGTAGGTTATTCTAGGATATTAATATGAACAGTCACCCGCAAAGAATTACTCGTTACTTTCAAATGGCCCTTTTATTCTCTGTCTCCGTAACGGGGGTTGTTGCTTCTGCGATGGAAGATTGGTCAAACACGATCGCGACCGTCGTGTTGAATGACCAGTTATACACCATCGAAAAAAGCGGTGCCCTTTACGGTGTTAACCTGAGCAACGGCAAATGGGCTCAGATCGGGAAGCCGGATTTTGTCAGTACCAGACTTTTTTTCGCAGGCAACGGCGAGCTTTTGACGATCGAAACCGACGGAAGCCTTTACAGCGTCAGCCCCACAAACGGTTCGTGGAAGCGTGTCGGAAAAGCCGGCGACTGGAAAGGGACGCTGGCCGGGGCATTTGTAAACGGGCGGCTCTATACGGTTGAATCGAGCGGTGCGATGTACGCGACCAATACCGCCACCGGCGTCTGGGCGCAGGTCGGCAAGCCGGAGTTTGGTAATTCGCTGCGGCTTTTTAGCACGGACGACTCGCTCTTTTCGATCGAAAAAGACGGCAGTCTTTACTGGATCAACCCTTCCAACGGGGAGTGGAAGCGTATTGGAAAAGCCGGCGACTGGAAAAATACCACATCGCGTACCACTCTCAACGGCAAGATCTACACGACCGAATCAAGCGGAGCTCTCTACGAAACAAACCCGGCAACCGGGACCTGGCGTCAGATCGGCAAGGCCGAATTTGGCAAGACGATATTTATGTTCACTGCAAATGGTTCACTTTACACGATGGAAAAAGGCGGAATCTATCGCGTGAATCCGGCAAACGGAACATGGACGCAAGTCGGCTAGTGGTCTGGATAAAATTTAATGCTAAAAAAACAGCGGCTTTTTTCAGCCGCTGTTTTTCTTGCCGTTGATATCGTTTAAGCCGTCGGGCTCTGCATGATCCCGGCTATGTTCACCGGCGAATAATACTCCGTCGGCGAGACGCTCCGGTGACGGTTCCGCCGCATCTGGCACCGACTATGATTGCATCGTACATAAAATCACCTCCAGGATACGAGTAGAACTTACCCGACATGTTAAAGCGTAAAATATCGATAAAAAGTCTCAATAGAGAAATTATTTGACGGCTGAATTTATCGCCCTCCTGGGCGAAGCGTGTGAAAACGTCTAAACTTAGCCGAAACGCGATGACGACAATAAGACTTGAGACGTATATATCTGCACCGGCCGAAACGTGTTTCGACCTAATGCGGGATATTCGGATTCATACGGAAACTACGGCCCAAACCGATGAGCTTGCTGTTGCAGGCGTGACGACTGGAATGATCGGACTCGGCCAAACCGTAACTTTCGAAGGCACACATTTCGGAATGCGGCAGAGGTTGATGGTCAAGGTGGTCGAGTTTGAACGCCCGCATCTGTTTGTGGATGAGATGATCGAAGGCAGATTTCGGTCGTTCCGGCACATTCACGAGTTTTTATCGATAGACGGCGGAACGCTAATGCTGGATACGGTCGTCTGGGTTTCGCCATTGGGAATATTAGGAATGATCGCCGATAAACTTCTAATCCGCCGGCACCTGCGAGATCTGATAACCACCCGAAATACCAAGCTCAAAGAGATCGCCGAGCAAGCTCAAAAATAACTCTTACCCAACTATTACAATCTTTCGCCATTTAACCTGTTACTCTAAAACAGTCGTATTTTTATCCGTCAGTATATTTTTTGATGCAAAATGTTTTAACCTTCGAGCGGGTTCGCCGGACGATAAACTGGCGTAATGCCATTATGGTCACGGTCTTTCATCTGGCCGCAATATTAATTTTCTTTACGTTCAGCTGGCAAAATCTGGCGGCGTTGGTTATCGGTAACTGGATCGTCGGAAGTCTGGGTGTTGGGTTGGGATGGCACCGTTTGCTGACACACCGGAGCTTTAAAGCGCCCAAATGGCTCGAATATACTCTCTCGACGCTGGCAACGATGTCGATGCAGGACCCGCCCGATAAATGGATCGCGACCCATAGGATGCATCACGCGTTTACCGATACAGACAAAGATCCGCACTCTATCCGCCCCGGTTTTTGGTGGGCGCAGATCGGCTGGGTCGTCTGGGGCAAGGCTCAGGATCACGACGCGGCAACATTACAAAAATATGTTCCCGATCTTTTAAAAGATAAAGGCCACGTGCTTATTTCGCGGTTTTATCTGGTGCCCATCATCCTGTCGATCGGCGTTTTCTTTGCCATCGGCGGCTGGTCCATGATTATTTGGGGCGTATTTGCCCGGGTGGTTTACGGCTGGCACACGACCTGGTTTGTAAATTCACTTTCCCACCTGTACGGCGGGCGTCCGCACGACACCGGCGACGAATCGACCAATAACTGGTTTGTTGCTCTCCTGACCTTTGGCGAAGGCTGGCACAACAATCATCACGCGTTTCCAACCTCGGCCCGCCACGGGCTGAAATGGTACCAATTTGATCAAAACTGGATCACGATCAGTATGTTTGAGCGTCTGGGCTGGGCAAAAAATATAAAGCTGCCGGACATTCAGCGCTCGTCCGTGGAATTGAAACGTGCCGCATAAAGTATTAGTATTTGAAAAAAAAGCGGCGTGAAATGACGACGAACCCTATAAACTACACAGAATTTTGGGACTTCTATGTATCCGAACACAGCAAGCCGATGACGCGTTTGCTGCATTTGATCGGAACAGCTACGGGCATCGCTCTTCTGATCTACTTTATCGCTCGCGGGCAGTGGTATCTTTTCCCGTCCTTTTTTGTGGTCGGGTACGCCTTTGCGTGGTTTGCCCATTTTGTTGTCGAGAAGAACAGACCCGCAAGTTTTCGTTTTCCCTTTTGGTCGTTTATAAGCGACTTTAAGATGATAGGTTATATGTTGACGGGACGAATGGGAGCGGAAGTCGACCGGGTAAAACAAGGCCTTCCGACTCAGGCGCCGGCA
>JBGTCS010000138.1:0-1680 GCA_041748715.1 Pyrinomonadaceae bacterium
TCTGCAAAAAGAGACATTGGTCAAAGAGGTCGGAGGCGGATTTTTGCAGGATGCGAGGCCCTGGATCTGGATGCCGACGCATATCGAATTTGAGGTGTCCGCCAACGGAGTTGATTTCACAAAGGTCGCGGATATCAAGCACGACGTAAAGCCCGAGAATATGACGCCGCAAATACGCGACTTTCGCCAAAAGATCTCGCCCGTCAAGGCTCGTTTTGTCCGCGTTCACGCGTATAACCTCGGCAAGATCCCGGCCTGGCATCCGGGTGCCGGTTTTGAGGCGTTCATTTTTGTGGATGAGATATTTATAAACTAAACAGGCGCAAGCCCGCACGAAGTAAGGGCGAAACACGACTGTCAAAGAGAGACGCGAGGATCAAGCCCGCACGAAGTAAGGGCGAAACACGAACACAGATCTAACCATGGTGTTTCAAGGCGAAGACAATGAATGGGATGATAATGTCTACCCCATCGCGTATCTCATTACTTTCCGGACCTACGGCACTTGGTTGCACGGAGATCAGCGGACATCTACTAAACGAAAAAGAACAAGCCGGACGGGAACGAAACTGATTTTGCCGAACGTTCCGCTGGAAGACGCAATGCGCGAGGAAATGGATCAACCTGTGCTTGTCCCAAGTGAAACGCAACGAAAGGCGATTACGGAAGCGGCCGAAGACCTATGCAAAGCCAGAGATTATCGGCTCTATGCTCTAAATGTCCGTTCTAATCACGTACATTGTGTGATCGGTGTCAGTGCCAAACCTGAAAGGGTTGCAGATTCCCTAAAAGCCTTTGCAACAAAACGGCTGCGGGAGCTACGGCTGGTGGATAACGATCGAAAGGTGTGGTCGCGGGGTCGCAGCCGCCGGTATCTATGGAAAGACCGACATGTCGCGGCCGCTATTGACTATGTTCTGTATTGTCAAAGTGATATTCCGTTCGAACTGGAATGATTGCTTATCTGTTTGATGTTTCATGCGGGGTTAGGCCTCTCGTTTCGAAGTTCGCCATTACTGCGTGCGGGCTTGCGCCTCGGGCTTTACTTTACTTCGCCTTTGAAGATGTCTTTTTTAGCGAAACCGTCTTTTTTGAGCTTTCGAGCAAGTGTCCGGACTTCGCTGTCGATCTTTGTCACGATCCGTCGGAGTTTCTGTTCCGGTCGGGCCATGAAATATGTGACATGGCTCGTCTCGTAGCCATTTGGCGAATGCGGTGAGAAATAATAGTTTGAGATGCAGCGGCGGGTGCCGTCGGTGCGGATCTCATTTACCGAGTGCCAGGTCTTGTCGCTAGTGGCCATCAGGACGAGGCGGTTAAAGAGGCTCGGTATTTCGACCGGTTTTGTCACTTTTTCATCCCAAAGCTCAAGATTGCCGCCGTTCTCGGGACTCCACTCGGTGGTAATGTAATAAAGCAGGTTTAGAACACGATAATTTTTTTGTTCGCCGTCGTGTGAATTATCGACGTGGGGATTTAGGAAGTGGCCGCGCGACATCGCGCTGATGCCTCCGGCGTATAAATGCGGATCGCCGACAGCGTCTTTGATCCCGGTCAGCTCGGCGACGGCGTCGATCACCCGCCGGTCCTGAAAAGCAAAGGTGATATCGGCGATCATTGGACCAAATTTGTCGAGAGATTTTGAAGTGTATTTCCGCTCGCGAAAGGAATTCATCAAAC
>JBGTCS010000139.1:0-17536 GCA_041748715.1 Pyrinomonadaceae bacterium
TGCCGCCATCCGGAGCGGCGGATTTAGTTTCGTCTTTTTTAGGTGATTCCTTTCTGCCCACACGTGTAGCTTTACTCCAACGTCCGCAAAGCGGACATTTCAGAGATCCTCCAATTGAAAAGAGGCCGCCATTTGAGACAGCCTCTTTGTTTTTGCTGCCGCCCCTTAGAAGCAGGCGGTTCTGACTATTGGACTACGATGCCGGTGTGCCAAACGTCATGAGGGCTTTCCACAAGCCGTCTTCTTTTGTATAGATGGTGGCTCCCAATTCGGCCGGGACGTTTTCACCGCCGCATTTGCCGTCGACTGTCGATTTGAACAGCAGGAGAGCGTGGTTGCTGTCAAAGGCAACGCTTGCCGGGTCGGTAATTGAAACGGATTTAATATCACAGGTGCCGTCGTTCCAGCGTTTGAGCGTGACGTCCCGGACGGTCCAGCCCTCGGCCGGTGAGAGCGAGATCATATTCTTTGCCGCGAAATCCTCTAGGCCCTTGGCGTCCTTGTTTTTCCACGCGTCCCAGGCTTTTGTCTCGACCGCAAATAGCGCTTCGGTTGCGGCGTCGGGCTTATCGACGGGCTTAGCTTCATCCTTTTTGGCTGGTGCCGGTGCGGCCGGTTTTGCTGGTGGTGCTTTCGGATCTACGACCGGAGTTTCGGCATAAAAGGCACTTTTCCATTTGTCGCCCTCGCGGACGTAGACGCTTACCGAGTGAACGTTTTCAGGCCCTTTCTTGCCGTTGCATGTGGCGTCCTGAGCCGCCTTAAATGTCAAAAATGCGGCGTCCGGACCGGCCATATGCATCTGTTCGTCTGTGAATGAATAGCTCTTGACCTCGCATTTTGAGTCCGCCATGCCTTTGATCGCGCCGGCTTTATCCACATATCCGGTCGCTCCAAAGCCTTTATACTTAGCCGACAAAAGGTCTTCGAAATACTTTGCATCGTTGTTTTTCCAGGCTTCCCATCCGGCCTTTTCAAGCTCCACCAGAGCTTCCTTGGTCGGTGCGGCTGCTGCGGGTTTGGCGGCTGTATTAGCCGCGTTGGCGTTATTCGCTGGTTTGTTATCAGCAGGTGCTTCGCACGCGGCAAGAAAAACCGAGCCGAAGATGATTAACAAAATTAGATTGATACGTTTCATAAGTGATCTCCTTTGGATATTTAGACGGATCCGGATTCCCCTCGAATGTTGCATCAAAAAAACCTTCCGGTGTTGAATATCTGTTGTTTTGATTTGCTATACAGATAGCATCGCATCGCAGCCATGTCAAGAAACAGGTGGATTACGGCGCAAAAAAACCGCGGAATCCGACAGAGACCGCGGCCATATTTCAATATTAAGAAATTACATCTTAGGGGTCTCGACCATAAAGGCAAGTTTCCACGCATCGCCTTCTTTGACATAGATCGCGGCTTGATAAAGCGGGCCGTTCTTTTGACCTTCACACGTGCCGTCCGATGTTCCGGTGAGCGTCAGAAGCTCGACTGTGGGTGACAGTGCTGATGCAAAACCGTCCGAAACGCCGACTTTTGTCACGCCGTCGCATTTCATTTCGGTCCAGTGTTTAATGACGTCCGATTTGCCGCTAACCCACGTCCCGAATGGATCCACGATCGCGATGTCGGTTGTGATCATCTCGTCAAATTTCTTAGCGTCTTTTGCTTTCCACGCTTCCCAACCAGATGTGTGAAGCTTTACAAGTGCATCCGTGTTTGCACTCGGTGTCGGCTTTGCCGGAGCCGAAGCCGGTGCGGCGTTGCTGTTCGATGCCATTTTGTCGTCTTTTTTCGCATCGTCCATCTTGGCCGTTTCCTTCATCGGCTCTTCCTTCTTATCGCTGGCGGCCGGTGGGGGCGGAGGATTCTTTGGATCAATAATCACAGTTTCACTGTGGAATACTCCTTTCCACTTATCGCCGTCACGAATATAGACGCTCGCACCGCGAGTGGGACTTGGTAACTTCATCGCCTTTCCATCGGGTCCCGAGCATGTTCCGTCCCATGTGCCTTTATAACTGACAATTGCGGTATTGCCGTCAATCATCGCCATCTGCGGATCGTCGAGCGACCAAGATTTTACATCGCACTTGGATTCGACAATCATTTTGGCCAGGTCACTTTTGCTGGAGCGTTGACCTCCATCGTATCCAACGTATTTGTCAGACAAAAAATCTTCAAAGAATTTTGCATCCCCCTTGACCCATGCTTCGTTAGCCTGTTTGTCCATGGCAAGCAGAGCATCCGCCGTCGGCGCCGTCGTCCCGGTGGTGACGGCATTGGCGTTAGTGTTCGATATATTAGCCGGTGCGTTACTGGCTGGTTCGCAAGCTGTAAAAAACATTGCAGCTGCCGCCGACAACATCAATCTCGTGATCTTTTTCATAGAAATAGTCTCCTCTTATAAATAGTTGAAATTCAAAAAAACGATCGCTTCTGCGAGGTCTTGGAAAGATGGTCTCTCGAGAACTTTTTTGTTTTATGTTGAATGCGTTATGTTTTAACACCGCTATTGAGCGAAGTCAAGGAATCCAATAAGAGCTCATTCGCGTGTAGTGTCAACAGATTTCGCGAGTATCGGCTATGCGGATGGGTTATGGGAGCATTGCTCCGCAAACTCGGGTTATGCCGGAGTTTGGATGACCATCACATATTTCCACGATTCGCCTTGCCTTACATACACGCTGGTCTGCCAGATCGGTGACAGCTCCCGCCCGTCGCATCTACCGTCAGCGGTTCCCTTAAAAAGTAAAAGTCCGGCATCCTTGGTGAGCGAAACGCCCGCAGGTTCACTCAATGTAAAGCCTGCGATTTCGCATTGGGATTCGGTCCAGGTTTTGATGGCACCTGTTTTTTCAAATCGCTGCCCGCTTAAATCGATCAGGATCAAGTCGTTGCCGGCGAGTTGGTCGAGGGTATTTGCATCGCGATCCCTCCAGGCTTCCCAGCCTTTCTTTTCAACCGCGAGCAATGCCTCGGTAGCGGTGTCGGCCGGCTTAGTGTCCGTACCTGGCTCAATTTTGCCCGATGTTTTAGCGACCGGCACGGCGGGTTTGGCATTGGGATCCGGAATTGGGATCTCGTTATGGTAAGCGGCTTTCCACTGGGTCTGGCTTCTGACATAGACGGTTGCAACCCACGACTGAGACTGGATCTTTTCGCCGCCGCAAGTGCCGTCTACGCTTGACCTCAAAGTTAATATAGCCGCGTCGTCACCGGCTGGCGTCAGTTGTTCGTCAGAAAACGAAAAACTCTTGATGTCACACGGATCTTCGGTTATAGATTTGACGGCTGCGGCCTTATCCACCCGCCCGCTTTCGCCGATCATCACAAAACTGTCGGTGAGAAATCCGTCGAAGTATTTGCCGTCCTTGTTTTTCCACGCTTCAAATGCTTTTGTCTCCAAAGCTATGAGTGCTTCTTTGGTAGGAGCTGCCGGCGTAGGTTTTACCGCTGTGTTGGTCGAATTCGCACCGGTTGCCGGCGTTTTATCGACTGTCTCGCCGCAGGAAGCTAATGCGATGGCAGCGGCCGCCGTTAAGATGTAGAGAGTAATCCGTTTCATGAAATTGTCTCCTCGATCAAATTCCTGATTTCAAAAAACAAAAGCCCGACGGTTTTATAGCGAATTAAAAACCTTCGAGCGTCCTTCAGTAGTCTTAAGTTGTGTATAGTTTTAACACTGCCACAACATATTGTCAAGCAAGTATTTACGTCGTCTTAGTGCTTAAAATGCCTGATGCCCGTGAAGGCCATCGCAATTCCGTGTTCATCGGCGGCGGCGATGGACTCGTCGTCCTTGATCGAGCCGCCCGGCTGGATGATCGCCGCAACGCCAAATCTGGCCGCTTCGTCAACATTGTCGCGAAATGGAAAAAAAGCATCCGAAGCGACCACCGAGCCTTTTAACGACAATTCGAACCGTTCGGCCCGCATGGCAGCGATACGCACGGAATCGACGCGGTTCATCTGTCCGGCCCCAACGCCTAGTGTCCGATATTGATCGGCAAATACAATGGCATTTGATTTGACGTGTTTGCAAACTGTCCATGCCAATTGCATGGCCTCGATCTCCTGACTGGTCGGGCTGCGTTTTGTTACGATCCGGAGATCCGCCGCCGCCAGTTTGTGGTCGTCCTGATCCTGGACCAGCATTCCGCCGGAGATCTGTTTGAATTCCGTCTGAGACGACCGAGTTGCGCGCTCCGCCCTTAGTACGCGGAGGTTCTTTTTGCTCCGAAAAATTTCGAGAGCCTGATCGTCGTATTCCGGTGCAACGATGACCTCCGAAAACACTTCAATTACAGACGTGGCGACCTCGGGATCTACCTTTCGGTTAAAAGCCACGATCCCGCCAAAGGCGGAAACCGGATCCGTCGCGAGCGCCCGCCGATAGGCTTCAAGGTTTGTTCCGCCGGTCCCGACTCCTGATGGATTTGTATGCTTTATGATTGCGACACCGCGAGCGTCGAGATCCTGAACGAGATTCCAGGCGGCCTCGGCATCCACATAGTTGTTGAATGACATTTCTTTGCCGTGAAGTTGTACGGCGGTCGCGATCCCCCCGGCGGCGCCTGTGGCGTACAGGGCGGCTTTTTGATGCGGGTTTTCACCGTATCTGAGATCGGTCACTTTTGCGAGTTCGATCAACTGATATTCGGGAAGGCTGCCATTATCAGAACTTCTGATCGATTCCGGTTCCAACTCCTCGTCCTGCTCAATGAAGACTAATCCGCCAAAAGGATTTAAAGGTTCGAGGCGTTCGAGGTCGTCGTGGCTGAGTTGTCTTGCAAGATAAGACGATATCGCGAGGTCGTAACTCGAAGTCCGAGTATAAGCGAGGGCGGCCAGCCGCTGACGGGTTTCAAGCGAGAGCGAACCTTCGTTTTCTGTTAGTTCGTCGATGATCTCGGGATAGAGCCGCGTGTCGGTGACAACGGCGACGTCGCGCCAATTCTTTGAGGCCGACCGGATCATGGCCGGACCGCCAATATCGATGTTCTCGACCGCTTCGTTGAGTTCCACGCCTGGTTTGGCAATGGTTTCTTCAAAGGGATAGAGGTTGACAACGACCAGATCAATCGGCTCGATACCATGTTCGGCCATCGACGCGAGGTGGTCGGGGTTGTCGCGTAAAGCCAGGAATGCGCCGTGCATTTTTGGGTGAAGCGTTTTTACCCGGCCATCCATCATTTCAGGAAAACCTGTAACGTCCGAGACGTCGGTAACTGTTAACCCATGTTCACGCAATGATTTGGCGGTGCCGCCTGTGGAAATGATATCGACACCGAGACCGGCCAATTGCGAGGCAAATTCGGGCAAACCCGCCTTGTCCGAGACGCTTATCAAGGCCCGTTTTATCTTTCTCAATTCACTCATAAAAATACAAAAAAGCGGTCAAGTGACCGCTCTTTAAATTAACACACTTCACCGTTAACTATTTGGTAGCCCGAATCGGCCGAAGAAAATTGAACCTCAAATCTCTAACAGGATTACCAGATCAGATAAAGAAACGTCCTATGAAAAACAGACTTAGGACAAATATCATCGCATAAATTATGACTTTGATAAGACTCATGAAATCACCTATCCTTAATGATAGCCCGAGTACGTCCCCGTTACAAAAAGCAATTCTATGCCCGTTCTTTGGTTCAAGTCAAAAATTCTCCGGTCGATTCCACTGATTTTCGCCGTATCTGTTCAGATTTTACAATTCTTTACAAATGCCGGGGCTCAAGACGTTGAAATTCGGGTCAAAATCGAAGTAGACCAGCCTGCAATAGCCGTGATCGATGGGATCTTTAAGACGGACCGGCCCGTTAAGTCGGCGAAGAGTCTATCGTTTTTGATGTCGTACGCTGGCATCGATGGACTTGGTGAACGGGTTTCGGAACTGCTGTTAATGGATAAAAATGGGAAAAGCGTCGAGTCAAGACGTCTGATCGCGGGAGAATATCTCGCCGAGTCGGAATTTCGATCATGGTCTTATAAATTCTCGCTCGAACCGCATACAAATGCGACCGCTGCGGCTCATCTTTCGTGGATAGCGGACGAACGCGGAGTAATAATGCTCGACGATCTGCTGCCGCAGCTTGGAGCTCGGACATCGGCTCGAATCACCTTTGAACTGCCCTCCGGATGGACGATATCCTCGGCCGCTGCGGGTGGTGGCTCTGGCCGGTTCGATACGCCGGATATTGAAAAGACAGTTTTCTACCTTGGCCGCCAGCGTCGTGAGAAAGAATTGGAGGTCGGCAACTCGCGGCTGCGGCTTGGAATTTCCGGGCAATGGCAATTTACTGACGAAGAAGCGGCGGCGATGGCCGCGTCTGTCTTCCGCGAATATATGCGAATCTTCGGGTCGGTTCCGGATGGCGATTTTATTATCAATATCGCCAAGTTTCCGTCGGCGACGGGGTTTGGTCGATGGGAGGCCGACACGCGCGGTGCCAGCGTGACGATTATCTCGTCGGATATGCCATTTAAAACCCAATCGCTCCAGCGTCTCCACGAGCAGCTCAGACATGAATTATTTCATTTGTGGATACCAAACGGCGTCAATTTGAGCGGCAGTTACGATTGGTTTTATGAGGGCTTCGCACTGTATCAATCATTAAAACTCGGTATCGCCGTTAATCGGCTCCGATTTGACGATTTTCTCGATACGCTTTCCCGGGCATACGATATCGATTCGATGCAGGCAAACAAAATGTCGCTGATCGACGCTTCGCGAAACCGCTGGAAGGGCGCAAATACGCAAATCTATGCACGGGGAATGCTTGTTGCATTTATGTGTGACCTTACGCTCCTCGAGAATTCTAAAGGAAAGCGGTCGGTAACGGATTTGATCCGCCGCGTTTTTGAGCGGCACCGATGGCCAAACCCGGCCGCCGACGGGACTGAGTCAATTTTGGCCATTCTTCGTTCCGAACGAGAACTTGCGGCGATCATCGACGGAAATATTACCGGGCCAGAACCCCTGAATTGGACGCGCCTGTTGAGTGCCGCGGGCATCGAACCCAAAGTTAGAGATCAAGTGACCAGATTGACGGTCATGCCCAAGTTGTCGGGCCGCCAAAAAGATTTATTGGACAAGTTGGGTTATAATAACTGGCGAAAATTAGCGGAAAGTAATAAATGAAAATTAGAGTTATTTTATTATCAATATTAATAATTATCGGCCTCATTCATCTTGGCTGCGGCGGTGACATGGGCATTCTCGGCGAGAACGATACTGCGACTGTAATCGCCAAAACCGCTCAAATTCGCACGTCTTACGCCGTCGTTGCGGCCGATTTGCTTGAGGTCAAACGCGGAGATCGGCTTGAGATCACTGACCAGATGGAATTTGAAAAAGTGATCTGGTTTAGGGTGCGTGCCTATGACGAAGCCCTGACCGAGGGCTGGATCGAAGCCCAAAACGTTATCACGAGCAGTACGCTCGAAAAATCAAAGGAACTTGCTGCTGAATTCAAAGACCAGGCGCCCCAGGCGGCCGGCGTCGTTCGTTCTGCCTCAAATCTCAGGGCCGCACCCGACATGAGCCCCGAGAATATTTTCTTTAAGCTCGCGAACGGATCCAGTTTTGAGGTAATGTCCTGGAAGTTTGTTCCAAAAGAAGAATTACCCGACGTAGACGACGCTCCGAAAGGCGAACAGAAAACCCGAAAACGGTCAAAAAATGCCGAAATCGAAGCCGCCAAAGAGGGCGAGCCTGAAAAACTCGAAGAAAAATACGATATTTGGTATCAGGTGCGACTTGACCCGTCGGTTTCGCCCGCTCCGGCTGGTTGGCTGTTTGGTCGACAGGTTGAACTCCAGGTGCCGACCGACATTGTCTTTTTTCAGCAGAATAACCGTAAGTTTGTCACCTGGCAGCGGCTTGACGCCGATTCGGCCAACAAAGTCGGTTCGGGCGACAAACCGCTGGCGCCGGGCAGTTGGGTGATATTGGCCCGCAACAATTTCTCAAAACCGATCGATGGCGTCGAACCAGATTTTGACAATATTCAGGTTCTGGCCTTTGATAAATATGACCAGTCGTATTATACGGTTTGGCGAAATACTTCCAGCACAGAGGTGTGGGGAAGTCTGCCGCTAAAAGTGGATGGAAAAGGGGATAATAAGACGTTCACGGTCAACCTGCGTAATTCGAATGGGCAGATGGATGAAAAGCGATTTATCGTGTTCCGGGACAAAAATCGGATGAGAGTCACGCCGCCCGAAGACATTGCGCAGTACGAAACGAAAATGAAACGGTAATATGATCGAACACCAAGATCCATTTTCAGAACCGGTCGAGATCGAAATAACGGATTCGCTCGACTTGCATTCATTCAGCCCGAAAGATATTAGGGCCGTTGTCGAAGCCTACCTGCCCGAAGCTCATAAGAAAGGTTTCTCGATCGTCCGAATTATCCATGGCAAAGGTGTCGGCATCCAGCGCGAGATCGTCCGAAAAGTGCTGGCCGAGACCGATTTTGTTAAAACATTCAAAAATGCACCTGAATTTTCGGGCAGTTGGGGAGCGACGATTGTCGAGCTAAACGTTTAACGGTCTTCGATAACATCGGCCCACGAAGTGTCCTCTTCTCCGAGATCCGGGGCGATAGTAACTAACAATTGCTTTTGTTCATCGATTCGCCGCTCAGCCGCAGCGAGTTTATTTGTCAGGCGGGCATTTTGGTGTTCGAGAACCGCAAGGTATCGCTTTCGTTCTTTGAACATGCGGTCAACAAAGAAAAGATATGTGAACTGCAGGCCGGCGATGCCGATCAGAACAAAGGAAAGACCGATTAGAAAGTACATGAGCATAATGCTTGATTCTCACGTTGTTGAGGCTTTTATCGGATTATACTCTTGACCTGCCGAATAGGAAAAGTAAAATCTAAACATTGCATTGATCCAACGGAACTCCCGCCGGGTGAAAATCGGCCATCGCGTGGCCAACTGGTTTAGCGAGAAGACTCGGGCTATTGATAACGGACAAGGCTGAATAAATAAAAAATGAATACTCCGACATTAAAACTGATGTACACCCTCCTTTGCGACGATGTTCGCATCGAGATGGGCAACAAAATCTCGCTGATGGGAATTTTTCAAAATATCATGGTCGAAAAATTGCCTGTTTCGCTCATTAAATTTGCGGTCATCAATCATTGGCAGGGACAGGGAAGTCACGAAACCGAGATTCGGATTTTGTCCCCCGACAAATCTAATCTGATCGTTACATCGCAAGCGACCAATATCGAACTGGCCGAAGGCGGCTTTACGGATAACGTCAGCTTTTTTGTAAATGTAGTTTTTCCCACTGCGGGAACCTATTGGATACAAACCATTGCCAACACCGTAGTTTTAGACGAATGCCCGCTGATCGTGACCGATTCGGTCAATATGGAAGCGATGCGCCCAGCCGACGAGATAACCGAAACAATAAATTAGAATCGTAGCGTTGAAAGTAAAAAGCGAAGGGCAACCAATGTGGTCACCCTTCGCTTTTTAGTCCCTTTGCGTCGCTGGTTAATTATCCTGACGCGAAACATCGAATGATATAGCCAGCCGATATATAGCGGCCGAATCAACCTCAATCTCTTTGCTCGCCCTATTGTCCTTGTATTTTGCGGTCAGGCGAAATTTCGCATTGCCCTCCGGTTGGCGAAATGAAAATTCGCCCGAAATATCCGTCATGAGGGTTCCAACTTTTTTAGTCGAGCCATCCGAATTTATTCGTTCGACCTTGACCTCGGCCGCCGTAACGCTCGTCCCGTCCTTAAAAAATACGCTGCCCTGTATGATAACCTGAGTCCCCTTATCAACCTGCATATAAAGCCGGTCGCCGAGATCCACGGTCTTGTTTTGTTTTACCTCGACACTGTATTTAATTCCTGAGGAATAACCTCTCGCGTCAAAAACAATATTATAAACGCCTGATTCGAGGCCGCTTAGATTAAATTGACCTTTGTTACCCGACTTTACTGATTTGATATCTTTGGCGTTTTGGCGGGCGGTTATCGTCGCTCCCGCGATATTATCACCGCCCATGGTGCGGACTTTTCCCTTGACGCCCCCGGTACTCTGGGCGGCGGCCGAAGTGAGAAAACAAAGACCGGAGATAAAGAGAAGAACTATCAGTGAACCGGCTCGATTTATAAAAAATTTAGGCATGCATTTTTGAGCGGGACGACTGGTCGCGTAACTCGTCCGCCACATCATTGATGATGTCATCGAGGGTTCGGGTTGGCTGGTAACCGATCAGACGCTTTGCCTTTGCGAGGTTTGGAACGCGTCTTTGCATGTCCTCAAAGCCCGCACCGTACACCTCGTCATACGAAAGATACTTGAGGTCACTCGTGCTGCCCGTCAATGCGATCGCGCGTTTTGCAAGGTCGTTTATCGAAACCTCTTCGCTGTTGCCGAGATTCACAACGGTGCCGAAACATTCTGGAGATTCAATAAGTTTGGTCAAGCCCTCGACCACGTCCGCGACATGGCCAAAGCAACGTGATTGAGTTCCGTCGCCGTGAACCTCAATGGTCTCATTCTTCAAAGCGGCCTGAACAAACCTCGGGACAACCATTCCGTATTGGCCTGTTTGACGAGGCCCGACCGTATTAAATAAACGCGTTACGACTACGGGGAGCTGAGTTTCTTTCCAATGTGCCAATGCGAGAAATTCGTCAAGGGTTTTAGCGCAGGCATAGGCCCAGCGATGTTTATCCGTTCCGCCCGTCAGGAGGTCGTCATCCTCGTTAAACGGTACGGAGATCCCTTTGCCATAAACTTCGGATGTACTTGGGATCAATACACGTTTGCGATACCGCGAGCAAAATTTCAGCACGGTGTCGGTGCCGTGAAATATCGTTTCGATCGTCTTAACGGGCTGCTCCATGATGAGCCGGACGCCCACCGCACTTGCCATGTGGTAGACGCGGTCGGTTTCGCGGACCAGTTCTTCCATCAAAGCGGCATTGAGAACCGTATCGATTATCAGCCGAAACCCGTCGCGGTCCTCGAGATGGGCTATATTCGAATACCGGCCCGTCGAAAGATCGTCGATGACAGTGATCTCGTGCCCTTCGGCAATAAGTTTGTCGGAAAGGTGACTGCCGATAAATCCAGCACCGCCGGTGATAAGTATCTTCATTAAATAAGTTTCCTAGATTTGTTCAAGCCGTTCGATTCGCTTCAATTGCGATCGCGAGGCGTCTTTCAGATTGCTCGTCGACGTTGCCAGTTTGCTTATTGATTCTTCAAGTCTGCTTGTTGATTCTTCGAGGTTGCTTGTTGATTTTTCGAGCTTGCTTGTTGATTTTTCGAGCTTGCTCGTTGATTTTTCTAGTTTGCTCGTTGATTCCTTAAGGATAATCATTTCTGACTCAGTCTTGATCTGAGAGTTAATAACGGCATTCATCTTAAAATCAAAGTCCTCACGCGACTTTTGAAATTTTTCATCGAAATCATCCAATCTCTCTTCATGCCTGACGAGGAGGCTCTTCATCAACAGCATCGCTTCTTCGATCAGCTTTACTCTTTCTTCAGTATTCATGCCATTCTCAACTGCCCTGTTTTGTGACTCTCTCTTGAAAGTATATCGTCGTTTTCTTCAATCCTTCAGCGAGTTGGACTGTCGGTCGCCAGTTCAGAAGTGATTCTGCTCTCTCGATGTTTGGTTGGCGCTGTTTGGGGTCGTCTTGAGGTAGCGGCAAATATTTGATCCTAATATCGTTGCCGGTTGTCTTACCAACCTGTTCGGCCAGTTCCTTCATAGTAAATTCGCCCGGATTGCCGAGGTTTACTGGCATGTGAATATCCTCCGCCTCGGCATTCATCAGCTTTACAATACCGTCCACCAAATCGCTTACATAACAAAATGAACGGGTCTGGTTTCCATCGCCGTAGATCGTGAGTTCCTCGCCGCGAAGCGCCTGAACGATAAAATTTGACACGACACGACCGTCATTCTCGAGCATCCGTTCGCCGTAAGTGTTAAAAATACGGACGATACGCGTATCCACGTCGCTTTGACGGTGATAGTCCATCATCAAGGTCTCTGCCACGCGTTTGCCCTCGTCATAACAGCTTCGCAGGCCGATCGGGTTTACATTGCCAAAATAATCTTCGGTTTGCGGATGAACGAGCGGATCGCCATAAACCTCTGACGTCGAAGCCTGCAGGATGCGGGCATGGACACGTTTTGCGAGGCCGAGCATGTTGATCATTCCCATGACGTTGGTCTTGACAGTTTTGACCGGATTGTATTGGTAATGCACGGGCGATGCGGGACAGGCAAAATTATAGATCTGATCGACCTCGAGCAAAATCGGCTCGGTCACATCGTGACGGACGAGTTCAAAGGCCTTGTTATCAAGCAAATGCGAGATATTAGCTTTGCGACCGGTAAAAAAATTGTCGAGGCAGATGACCTCGTTGCCGTCGTTTAACAGCCGATCGCAGAGGTGCGATCCAATAAATCCGGCTCCGCCGGTGACGAGTATTCGCATGGGTTATTATAAAGATCTGGGTATCCGAAGTTCCATTTAGAACGATTCATTATCCACTAACCCCAACCGATATTCAATTGCTTAATTTCACTGGCAGCGGAGGGTGCAGATATCTCGGCGAAATATTCCAGTTAACAAATCAGCATCAAAACTTGAGAAAAATCGGCCAGCATGCAACAATTTTCGTTTTCGCCGCGCTCTGTAATTCATCACGGCTCGCCTGATTTATCGAAATACTGTGAAATTATTCTTAGTTTTATTCATCCTATTTACAGCCCTGTTAATTCCGGCTTTTGGCCAGGACGCACCGGCCACGGGTGTTGGCGGGTTCGACAATGTTGTTCCGGTTAACATTCCTAAATTTGAGGCCTCGCCGTTTATCGACGGCAAACTCGATGACGCGATTTGGAAAAAAGCGGCTGTTTTCGACAATTTTGTCCAGATACAGCCCGGCGATAATATTGCTCCTTCAAAAGAAACCAAGGCCTACGTGGGCTACGACGAAAAATATCTTTACATAGGATTTTATGCCTTTGACGATCCTAATTTGGTTCGGGCGACCATCGCAAAGCGAGACGATGTTTTTGCGGATGACAATGTTCGTATCACGCTCGACACCTTTAACGACCAGCGTCGTGCTTATGTTTTCTTCTTCAATCCATTTGGCATACAAGCGGACGGAATAATGACTGACTCGCAGGGAGGTCCGGATCTCAGCGTCGATATCGTGATGGAGTCAAAAGGCGTTTTGCTCGACGATGGTTATTCGGTCGAGGTGAAAATTCCGTTCAAGTCATTGAGATACGCTGCCGGCAAGGGCCAGTTGTGGGGTTTTAATGTCGGACGCCGGATCCCTCGCCTCAATGATGAAAACGATTCATGGTCGCCGATCGTCCGCAATATTTCTTCGTTAAGGCAGATCGGAAAAATCTCCGGATTGGACGACATTAAAAGCGAGAGAAATATCGAGATTGTGCCGAGTATGACCTTAAGCGAATCGGGTGAGCGGGTTGCGGACACCGCCCAGCCGTTTGGATCGCGACTCTTGAATCGTCCAGTCAAAAAAGACATTGGCGTGTCGGTGAAATATCAGATCTCGCCAAATATTACGCTTGATGCCGCGATAAACCCGGATTTTGCCGAAGTTGAAGCTGATGCACCGGTTGTCAGAGCGAACGAACGGTTCCCAATATTTTTTCCTGAAAAACGTCCGTTTTTTCTCGAGGGAATTGATTATTTCCGGACGCCGCTCCAGGTCGTGAACACTCGAAATATTGCCGATCCGGATGTTGCGGTCAAACTGACGGGCAAAACCGGCCGCAATACATTCGGTCTGCTTTCAGCAATCGATCGATTTCCGAATACAACAACCAAGGCCTATATAGGCGTAATGCGTTTGAAGCGGGACTTTGGGGCCCAGTCCCATCTCGGATTTGTCGGTTCGACATATCATTTCGGATCTCAACGGCACAATAATCTTGCCGGCATTGATGGCCGTTACCAATTGGACAAGCGAACTGCGATCGGATTTCAGTTTGCGGCGACAAATTCAAACCGGCGATTTTACAATCCGGACACCAATACTCGTGATTATCGTACCGGTAATGGATTTGCCTATGATGCGAATTACGATTATTCAGGCAAAAACCGCGGCATCCGCTTTAGCATGAACGGTAAAAGCCGAGATTATCGAGCCGATGTCGGTTTCACGCGGCGAACCAATACGTATGGCGGATCGGTCGGCTGGCGTTTGGCCACGGAGCCGGATGCGAAAAAGACACTGATCGGTCTTACGACCCGGACATCTAACTCGTTTGCCGTGGACGGCAGCGGTCGGCTGCTCCAGTTCCGTTCAAGTTTTAATACCGATTGGAATTTTCAAAAACAATTGCGATTCAGAACCGGAACGGATTTTGAGATCGTCAAGATCTACGAGGACGAATTTGGCCCCAGAAGAAATGCTTTCCAGCAGGGAATTTTTTTCGGCGAGCCTTTTCGCAAAGCGAATCAATTTACGGCAGATGCCGATATAGACAAAACCTTTAGTCAGAAGATCAAAATCGGAGCGGGATTTGGAATTACGACCAACAAATTGGACTTTGATTTCGGGGCCAGCGATCGCTTTCCGAGGGTTTCACCGGCGGCCTTGACGGGTAGTTCAAAATTGGACCCGGGCAAAGGATTTAGTTTCAAGTATGATCTCAATCTTGACCTGCAGCCGACCGATCCGTGGAGCGTCGAACTAAAGTACAGACGCGAAAATCTAAAGCGAAACGATACCGATCTAACGGCATTTGACTCGAATATCTTTTCCCTGCGTTCCACATATCAATTCACCCGGTTTACATTTATGCGGACTCGGCTTGATTACGAAACGGTCGACGGTACGATAAACTCTCAGATCCTGTTAGGCTGGAGTCCAAATCCGGGCACGGCATTCTATGCCGGGTACAACGATAATGCTAACTATCGTGGATTCAACGACTTTCGCGACCGGTTTGACGAAGGGTTTCGCCGCGACGGCCGCCGATTCTTCATTCGAGTATCGTATCTGTTCCGGAAAAGTATTTGATCCAGCGGCCGCGACATTACGGCTTCAGGTGTTTTTCAAAGAAATTCAATATTCTCGTATATTCGTCGGTCCAACTGTCAGGCCGGACAAATCCGTGATTCTCGGATGGATAAAGCATTGCCTCGAAAAACGGGGTTTTGCCAAGCCGGATGAGCTTTTCGATCATCTGGACCGAATCCTGGACATGGACATTGTCATCCGACATCCCGTGCAGTATCAGGAGCGGGCGTTCAAGTTTATCGGCGTAAGTAATCGGTGAACTGCGTTTATAAGCCTCGTGATTTTTATCGGGAAAGCCGAGTCGCTGTGCTGTGTATTGCGGCGACGAAGCGTAATAATTCTTCCAATCAAAGACCGAACGCAGTGCCGCGGCGGCTGCGATTCGATCCGGGGCACGCGTCACAAGCATGCCCGCCATAAATCCGCCGTAACTGCCGCCGTATACGCCAATTCGTTTCTGATCGACAGCGTAATTTTTGACCATATAGTCGATGCTGTCGATATGATCGTCATAATCTTTACCGCCAAGAAAATCATAAACGTCGGTCCGCCAATCGCGTCCGTAACCCGCTGAACCGCGATAATCGATGTCCAAAACTACGTAACCCTTTTGGGTTAATAGTTGATTAAACATGAATTCGCGATAATAGTTGTTCCAACCATTGATCGTGTTTTGCAGGTAACCCGCACCGTGGACAAAGATCGCCATCGGATACTTTTGTTTAGCGGTATGACCGGCAGGAAGATATATCTTGGTTTTGATAATTTTGCCGTCGCGCGACGGAATGTCGATAAACTTAGGTTCGTTCCACGTCCGTTTTGTGAAAGCATCAGGCATGGTATTGGTGAGCTGTTTCGGGACATATATGTTGCCGCATTTCGGACAGATTTTCTGCGCATACAGATCATCCGGACGGTTCCATTGTGAAAAGCTAAAAAGCAGTGTCGGCTGAGCGTTTTGGTCATCCATCTGCGGGCTCGAACGCATTCCCTTGGCTGACGATGTTATTAACAGTTCCTCGCCACCGGCGGGATACAATGAGTAAAATTGCCGCTCGGCAGTATTTTCCTTGGTTGAGGAATAGACGATCTGGTCACCATCGGCCGTCCATTTCGCCCATTCGACCTGCCAGTTTCCCTTTGTTAGTTGACCGATTGTCACATTCGATGAAAATCCGGGATCGCCGTCGGATCGAATTTCACCCGTGGGGTTTGGCTCCGCTCTGTTTGGTGTCAGTTTGGCGAGATACAGGTGGCTGTATCCGTCACGTTCGGAGGCGAAAAACAACTCGCCGGAATTTTTTGGGTTTGGCTCGAATATGACGGAAAGCGGTGCCTGCCATTTGTCGTCTGTTTCCTCGGTAACGAGGATCGTCTGCTCGCCTTTGCTGCCGACGTCGTGAATGTAAAATAGCTGGCGGCGTTTTGTGTCTTTATCGTTGCGGTCAACTATCAGGCTGCGGCCGTCGGTGGTCCAGAGCATTCGACGAAAATTGCTCACGCCTTCGGCTTTTGGCAATTTGATCTCAAATGGAGCATCGCGGCTGCCATCGGTCGGTACCACAAACAGTTTTTGTTCAGACCAGCCCCGGCGAACGGATGGAGCAGCGGTAAATTCGTCAAGGTAGTTTGGCACGAAGAGGGCTTTTTGCTTTGACGCATCAGATACGACATAAGCAATTAGGGTTCCCGCTTTGTTTGGCGTTCCGCCGCTGACCGAGATAGATGTCTGCGGATTCGCCTCTTTTGTTAATTGGATCAGCGACGCATCGACGGTGTTGAGCACATACAGGTGGCCTGTTTGTTGGAAAACGATCCGCTCATTATCGAGAAATCGTGCACCGGATTCGGACGCCTGAGTTTTCGTATAACGTTTCGGTTTTGCAGGCTGAACAGATTCTTCGTAATCGGTGCCCGCTATGTTGACACTTTTTTGCACCTCGTTCAGCTCGGCAAGAAGTTCTGGGAAACCCGCGGTTGATTTCAGCTGATCCGGGGGTGAAGTGTTAAGCCGGTTAATTGTCGACCATAGTTTACGGGCAATTTGGAGGACGATCAGTCTCTGACTGTCCCATTGGCCGCCTGACTGCATCGAAACATCGAGATCCTTTTGCTGTTGTTTGAGGGGCGTTGTATTACTCGGGTCGACCGCTGCACTTTCCAGCGCAGAGACCAGACGTTTGACGATAGCCGAGCGCTGTCGAAGCGATGTTTCAAATACATTCCACTTTGCGTTTTTTTGTTCGGCCGACAAAGGCTCAACTACCTTTAACACGTAAAGATCCCCGCCATGCGAGAAGAGCAGTTTCTTCGAATCCGGCGACCATTCAAAGTTGCCGAGTTGATTTGCACGAGACGTTACAAATTCGTCGCGGACAATTAGGCCGTAGTCGAGCTTATTTTCTGGTGTCGGCGAGGCCGTCGGTTTTGGCATGTCGCTGACACGCAGGAGGATCTTTGCGTCGTTCCG